>JAOPVG010000465.1 GCA_025966255.1 Jatrophihabitans sp. | reverse complement strand
CTCGTCGTCGGCAACCGGGGCCTGAACACCCTTGCCGGGCGCATCCTCGGTTCGGTGCCGCTCGACGTTGCCCGGCACACGGGCACCGACGTGCTGATCGTGCACACCACCTGAGTGGACGGGACGGGGGAACCTGAGCCGGCCACCGACGGCGAAACGCAGCCCGACCTGTCGCGTCTGGTCGAAGCCGTCCGGACGAACCTGCTCGGGGATGGCAAGTACACCCGCACCGAGGTCGCCGAGCGGGCCGGGCTGTCGCTGGACGAGGTCCGGGCGCTGTGGCGCGCACTTGGGTTCGCGACGGTCGAGGACGAGCAGCGAATCTTCACCGATGCGGACGTGGAGGCGCTGAAGAACGTCCAGGCGCTCAGCGCGGTCGGTGAGATCGACGACGAGATGATGCGGTCGATGACGCGGATCATCGGCCAGACGTTCGCCCGGCTCGCGTCGTGGCAAGGCCAGCTCGTGCTGCAGATCATCGGGAAGTCCCCCGAGCTGCTCTCCGACGGCAGCGGCGAGCGGGTCCTCGAGCTGATGAGCCAGGTGACCCCGGTCGTCTCCGATCTGCACAGCTACGTCTGGCGCCGACAGCTGGCGGCCTACTTCGCGCGAGTGGAGTCCAACACCACCGCGAATCCCGGCGCCGAGACCTCGCTGGCGGTCGGCTTCGCCGACATGGCCGACTTCACCGGGTTCACCCGCCGCTCGTCGGAGGCCGAACTGCGAACCGTCCTCGACCGATTCGAGACGTTGGCCACTGACGTGGTCGGCGCGCATCAGGGGCAGATCGTCAAGACGATCGGTGACGAGGTGCTCTTCGCCGCTGACGACCCGCATGACGCCGCGGAGATCGCCTTGTGTCTGATCGAGGAGGCCGCGGCCGACGACGCGCTGCCACAACTGCGCGCCGGCGTGGCGTTCGGGCCGGTGGTCGGTCGCCTGGGTGACGTGTTCGGGCAGACCGTCAACATCGCGAGCCGGTTGACCACGGTGGCGCGGACGGGATCCATCCTCGTCGACGCGGGCATGGCCGACCGCCTGCGGGATGACGATCGATTCGCGCTGCATGCCTTGCGGCCGGTCTCGGTGCGCGGCTACAGCCATCTGCGCTCGTGGCGACTGCGCCGCGCGGAACGCTGAGGACCGGTCGGTAGGCTCTCGAAGCGAGATGAAGACCTTCGATCAGCTCTTCGGCGAGCTCACCGACCGGCAGCGGGACCGCCCCGCCGGTTCCGGCACCGTCCTCGCCCTCGACGCGGGCGTGCACGAGCAGGGCAAGAAAGTCGTCGAAGAGGCCGCGGAGGTGTGGATGGCCGCCGAGCACGAGTCCGCGGAGCGCACCGCCGAGGAGATCAGCCAGCTGCTCTACCGCATCCAGGTGATCATGCTGGGCAAGGGCATCGGCCTCGACGACGTCTACCGACATCTGTAGGCCGCTCCCAGGTCCCGCAGGCCAACCTATAGACGGGTAGTCATGCTCCGCATAGCCGTACCGAACAAGGGCTCGCTCTCCGAGCCCGCCAGCCAGATGCTCATCGAGGCCGGGTACCGCCAACGCCACGACAGCCGCGAGCTCGTGCTGCTCGACGCCGACAACGAGACCGAGTTCTTCTTCCTTCGCCCGCGGGATATCGCGGTGTACGTCGGCTCCGGCCAACTCGACGTCGGCATCACCGGCGAGGACCTCCTGCTCGACTCCGGCGCGAATGCCGAGTCGATCCTGCCGCTCGGCTTCGCCGGATCAACGTTCCGCTTCGCCGCGATGCCGGGGACGGCCGAGTCGGTGGCCGACCTCGCCGGGAAGCGGATCGCCACCGCATATCCTGGCGTGGTGACGAGTTACCTCTCGGAGCAAGGCGTGGAAGCCGAGGTCATCCGGCTCGACGGTGCGGTCGAGACGTCGGTGCGCCTGGGCGTCGCCGACGCGATCGCCGATGTCGTCTCCACCGGCACCACCTTGCGCAACGCCGGTTTGGAGGTCTTCGGCGATCCGCTGCTGACAAGCCAGGCCGTGTTGATCCAGCGGCCGGACGTCGAGACACCGTCACTGGTCGAGCAGCTCGTGCGCCGATTGCAGGGCGTGATCATCGCGCGCCAGTACGTGCTGATGGACTACGACATCGCCGACGCGCTCGTCGAGAAGGCCGTCGCCATCACGCCGGGCATCGAGTCCCCCACCGTGTCACCGCTGCACGAGCGCGGCTGGTCGGCGGTGCGGTCGATGGTCAAGCGCCGCGACACGAACGCCGTGATGGACGAGCTGTGGCAGCTGGGCGCCCGCGGCATCCTCGTCACCGCGATCACGGCGTGCCGACTGTGAGCGGCGCTGTGACCGATCTCGTGGTGACGGCGAAACCGATCCGCACCGGCCGCATCGCCAACGCGAGCGCGGCGTTCGCGCTGATCGTCTTTGTCGTCGTCGCGCTCGTGATGCGCCGCGACAATGCCGGCGCCTACTTCGGCCAGACGGACCAGATCTTCACCGTGGTGATCGGGCTGATCGTGGCCGGGGGACTGCGCCTGCCGGCCCGGCCCCGGGTCCGCGCCGACCTGGGCGGTGTGCACATGCGCAGCTACGTCGGCAACTGGCGCACGATCCCGTGGGACGCCGTCGTCGCCGTCGAGTTCCCCAGCAACGTGCGCTTTGCCCGTCTGCGCTTGCCCGCTGAGGAGACGCTCGCGATTTACGCGGTGCAGCGGATGGACCGCGAGCATGCCGTGGAAGCCATGCGCGGGCTGCGCACCCTGTTCGCCGCGACGCATCCGGACACCGACTCCGCAGACACCCACGCGCCTGACACCGACGCCGGCTAACGGCCGTGCAGGCCGGTCCGGCGATCGTGGCGGCCCTAGTGGTCGCCGTCGTCGGGCTAGTCGCCTTCGCGGTCTACCGGCGCCGTGACCTCGGGACGTCGGCCGACCGCGTCACCTTCGACACCCTGCACACCGCCAGCCTCGCCGCACCGAGCCTGCGCGAGGGGATGACCGAGCAAGGGGCCGAGCGAGCGGTGCGGCACCTGCGCACCCTGCTCGGCACGGCCGCCGTCGCGCTCACCGATCGTTCCCGCACCCTGGCCACCGACGGCTACGCGCACCACCACGCCGAAGCCGCCATCGAGCATGCGCGCGGCGCACTCGACAGCGGCCGCACCGAAGTGCTCTCGGCCCGCGAGGTGTCCTGCGGAGAGCCGGACTGCCCGGTGCGCGCCGCCGTCGCCAGCCCGGTGATCGACGGCGACACCGTGGTCGGCGCGCTCGTCGCGTACGGCCGCGGCTCGTCGGCGATCCTCGTCCGCGCGGTCGAGGAGGTCGCACGGTGGGTGTCCGGGCAGGTCGAGCTGGCCAGCGCCGATGCGCAGCGCGGCCGACTCGTCGAGGCCGAACTGCGCGCGCTGCGGGCGCAGATCAGCCCGCACTTCATCTACAACTCGCTCACCGCCGTCGCGTCGTTCACCCGCACCGATCCCGACCGGGCCCGCGAGCTGCTCCTGGAGTTCGCCGACTTCACCCGCTACGCGCTGCGCCGCGGCGGCGAGTTCACGACGCTGGCGGAGGAACTGCGCAACATCGAGCGCTATCTGGTGCTCGAGCAGGCCCGATTCGGGCCGCGCCTGCAGGTGTCACTGCGGGTAGCTCCTGAGGTGCTGCAGATCGCGGTGCCGTTCCTCGTCGTGCAACCGCTCGTCGAGAACGCCGTTCGCCACGGCCTCGAAGGCCACGCCGGGACCGTCCGCGTGTCCATTGCCGCGGTGGACGACGGCCCGGCCGCGTTCATCACCGTGGAGGACGACGGCGCCGGCGCCGAACCCGACGTCATCCGCGCCTCGCTGGAGCATGGGGGAGCGGCGGGCGGCTCGGTCGGCCTCGGCAACGTCGATGCCCGGCTCCGTCAGGTGTACGGCGACTCGTTCGGACTGGTCGTGGAGACCGCGGCCGGGGCGGGCACCAGGGTCAGCTTCCGGGTGCCGAAATTCGCACCCGGCGTCCACGCCGACCCCCCCGCTCCGAGGGCGCGGGCAGCTGATTCGGGTTGACGGTCGACCGGCGCGGGTACCGTCCGGTCCGTGAGCGTCGTCGCGGCCGTTGAGGAGGTCCAGCGGCTCACCGCGCTCGTGGTGGACGACGAGGCACCGGCCCGGGAGGAACTCGCCTTCCTGCTGCGGGACGATCCCCGGATCGGCAACGTGGTTATCGCATCCAGCGCGGGCCAGGCCCTGCGGATCCTGGGCGAGCAGTTCGTCGACGTGCTCTTCTGCGACATCAAGATGCCCGGGCTGGACGGCGTCGAACTCGCCCGCGTCGTCAGCCGCTTCGCCGAACGTCCGCACATCGTGTTCGTCACCGCCTATGACGACCGGGCCGTCGACGCCTTCGACCTCCAGGCCATCGACTACGTGATGAAGCCGGTCCGGGCCGTCCGCCTCGCCGAGGCCGTGCGTCGTGTCGTCACCGCCGAGCCCGGGGACACGCCCACCGAGGAGGACGAGACGATCGCCGTCGAGCTCGCGGGTGTGACCCGCTTCGTGCGCCGCTCGCAGGTGCGTTATGTCGAGGCTCACGGCGACTACGCCCGGCTGCACACCGCCGCTGACAACCATCTGCTGCGCAGCACGCTCGCCGAACTGGAGGAGCGCTGGGCCGACGTCGGGTTCGTGCGGATCCACCGCAGTACGTTGATCGCACTCGCCCACGTGGATGAAGTGCGGATGTCGGACGGTCACTACACGGTGGTACTGGGCGCGGACGAGCTGCCGGTCAGCCGTCGCCATGCCCGCGAGTTGCGGGATCGCCTGGTACCCCGCTGATGTCCGGACCCGGTCTCGGACCCGATCCCGCCCCGGCCCGGGTGCGGATCACGCATCCCCGCACCGACGCGGTTCGGCGGCCCCCGCATCGGCCACCCGCGCGCGAGATCAACGAGCAAACCCAGCTCGGCGACGTCTACATGTCCTCGCTGATCCGCAGCCAGCGCCGGCTCGGACTGATCGTGTGCACGATCCTCGCGCTCATGCTCATGGGTACGGCCGTCGCCGGCGCCCTGGCCCCGCGTTTCGCGGACCGGAGCGTGTTGGGTGTCCCGCTTCCGTGGGTCGTGCTCGGCGTCCTGATCTACCCAGCTCTGATCCTGCTCGGCTGGTACACGGTGCGCAGCGCTGAGCGCAACGAGCGGGCCTTCACCGAGCTGGTCCGGCGGCGGTGACCCACGACGTCGCCGCGTCTGTCGCGATCGCGGCGGTGGTGCTGGGCACCCTCCTGGCCGGCTCGCTCGGGCTTCGGCGGGCGCGGACGACGGGCGATTTCTACGTCGCGTCGCGGTCGGTGTCGCCCCGCTGGAATGCGGCCGCGATCGGCGGCGAGTACCTCTCCGCCGCCTCCTACCTCGGCATCGCCGGGCTCGTCCTCGCATTCGGCTTCGACATGCTGTGGTACCCGGTCTGCTACACGGCCGGCTACCTCGTGCTGCTCGCCCTGGTGGCGGCGCCGCTGCGGCGCAGTGGTGCCTACACGCTGCCGGACTTCGCGCAGATCCGGCTCGGGTCCGGGCTGGTGCGGCGGATTGCGAGTGGGCTGGTCGTGCTTATCGGCTGGCTGTATCTCGTGCCGCAGTTGCAGGGCGCCGCGCTCGCCCTGCGCACCCAGACCGGCGCGCCGAGCTGGGTGGGCGGGCTCGTGGTCGTCGGCGTGGTGGTCGCTGCGGTGGCGATCGGTGGGATGCGCTCGATCACCTTCGCCCAGGCGCTGCAGTTCTGGCTGAAGTTCGTGGCCCTGCTCGTGCCCGCGCTGGTGCTCATTGGCGTGTGGCAGCACCGCCACGACGGCATTGCCCAGGGCTTCCCGCGCGCGCCGGAGCGGGTCACGGTGACCGTCGCGTCATCACTCACCGTGCGCTCGCCGGTGGCGGAGACGCTGACCGTCCACGGGACCGTCGACGACGTCGTCGCCGACGGCCCGGTGCGGTTCGCGGCCGGCGAGCAGCGCCGGCTCGGGGCCGGCACGCGGGTGCTGCTGAACCGCGGCGACGTGGTGCCGGTCGTGTCGAGACTGCCCACCCAGCGCAACGAGTCCTGGCTGCGCCCGCTCGGGTCGGGCAAGGACCATCCGCTCTACGCCAACCTGTCGCTCGTGCTCGCGATCTGTCTCGGGACGATGGGGCTGCCGCACGTCCTCGTCCGCTTCTACACGAACCCCGACGGCCGCGACGCCCGCCGGACCACGCTGTTCGTGCTGGTGCTGCTGTCGTTGTTCTATCTCGTGCCGACCGTGTTCGGTGCGCTCGGCCGTCATTACGTGCCGGATCTACTGCTGACCGGGGATACCGATGCGACCGTGTTGACCTTGCCCGGACGCATGATCGGCGGCGAGGGCGGTGTTCTGCTCGGCGCGCTCGTCACCGCTGGTGCTTTCGCCGCGTTCCTGTCCACGGCGTCCGGGCTGACCGTGTCGGTGGCCGGCGTGCTGTCCCAGGATCTGCTGCAGCCGCGTGAGTGGCGCCACCACGACGCCCGCGGGCCGGACGACCTGCGGGCCCTTCGCATCCGCACGTTCCGGCTGGCGGCCGTCGCCGCCATCGGCGTGCCGTACGTGCTCAGCCTGCCGAGCGAGCACCTCGGGCTGGCAGCGGTGGTCGGGCTGGCGTTCGCGGTCGCCGCCTCCACCTTCTGCCCGCTCCTCGTGCTCGGAATCTGGTGGCGCCGGCTGACCGTTGCGGGAGCGATCGCCGGGCTCGCCGCCGGCGGGGCTCTGGCCACGACCTCGGTGCTGCTCACCATC
>JAOPVG010000460.1 GCA_025966255.1 Jatrophihabitans sp. | reverse complement strand
CCGAAGTTGTCTCGAACTGCGGGCGAGCAGGGCGGTGTCTGCGCCATCTATCGAAACAATTCCGATCGCCCGGCGTTCGCGGTGCCGCCGAGCCTCCTGCCGGCGTTCCACCTTCCTGCGGTCAAGGAGTCGACCAAGTCCCAGCAGGGCGTAGCCGACGACGTGTTGTTGAGCTCCGGAGGCGCCGCGGTGGCGAAGACGACCGGCGGTTCCTCGACGATCTTCGTCGTGGCTGCGCCCGGCCGGAAATTTGCTGCCGCGTCGAAAGAGGTGCTCACCGGCTTCGGCTACGGCGCCGTTGCTCCGACCGAGCTCCCCGTGCAGCTGCTGTCGCTGATCCCGAGGGGCGCGGCACTCGATCCGAATGCCGCTCGCCGGCCGGTGGCCGGATAGCCGTCTGGATAGCCGTCCGGCCCGAAATGACGGGATCGCGGCGGGTAGTGGTCCCCATGTGGATAGATGGCATCCGTCCTATGTCTTTTGTATGTTTACGAGCAACGCGCAAGATCAAAACCATCCATCTCCAAGAGGGGGCTCAATCGTGGCTAGCCAGTACACGACCAGCCAGGAGGCCATGGCGCAGGGCGCCACCAAGGTCGATGACGCGGCGACGCAGATACAGGGGCACATCGCCAACCTGCGCTCCGAGGTCGAAACGATGATGGGCGGGTGGCGCGGCGAGGCCGCCTCGTCCTTCGTCCAGGTTCACGACGCTTTCGAGCAGCAGGCGGGCAAGATCAATACTGCCCTCCGGCGGATGCATGAAGCGCTGGTCAGTACGCACCGCACCTACGGTGCGCAGGAAAGCGACCAGTCCCAGACCCTGACCGGGCTCGCCGGCCAGATCAACGCCTGACCCGAAGGGGAATCGATTAGTCATGGGTGACATTCACGTCCAGTTCGACGCCCTGCAGACCGGCGAGCAGGGTATCCGCAGCAACTACGCCAAGCTGACGGCAACGCTCGAGCAGCTCGAGAGCGACCTCCAGCCGATGATCAACTCATGGAGCGGTACCGCCCAGGAGTCCTACCTGGCGTGCAAGAAGCAGTGGGACGACGCCGCGCTGGCTCTGTCCCAGGTGCTCAACAGCATCGGTCAGGCCGTGGGCCAGGCGCACCAGAACTACACCGCGGCCGAGAGCGCAGCTCAGGCCAACTGGGCGTAGGCCGGTCGTGCCGGCCTGCCTCCACGTGGCGGCGGGCTTGCTCGTCCACAGTGTCGACACCTCACCGAACGGGTCGTAATACGTCATGGGCGAAATCCAGGTCAACTTCCAGGCGCTGCAGGCCGGCCAGGACGGCGTGCGGCAGACCTACAACCGGCTGCAGGCCACGTTGGAGGAGCTGGAAGCCGATCTCAAGCCGATGATCGAGAGTTGGACTGGGTCGGCGCAGGAGTCCTACCTCGCCTGCAAGAGGCAGTGGGACGACGGCGCCCGTTCCCTTGCCGCGGTTCTGGAGTCCGTATCACGGGCGGTCGGGACAGCGAATGAGAACTACCGGGCAACACACAACGCCACCATGCAGATCTGGACCTGAGGCGGCTCTGCGAGTGATCGGGCGAAGGGGCAAGACACCATGAGTTTCGGAGTGGACACCGACGCGATGGCCAGCGGCGCCGCGAAGGTCGGCTTGGCCGCGGAGCAGATCGACGCGCTGCTCAGCAGCATGCGAACCGACGTCAACGACATGCTCGGCGGATGGAGCGGCGAGGGCGCCAGTGCGCACCGAGACCTGCACCAGCGCTACGAGGCTGACGTCACCACGATCAACACGAACCTGCGCGAGATCCAGGCGGCGCTGCAGCACACGCATCAGGTCTACCTCCGGCAAGAGACCGAGCAGCACGGCGATCACCTGTCGATGCGCAACCAGATCATCTAGGGCGGAGGGCACCCATGAGCGAAATCTATGTCGAGCACGCGCGGATCGAGACGGCAGCGACCCGCCTCCGAGCACACAAGAAGACCTTCGACGCGGTCCTCGGCCAACTGGAATCCGACCTCGCCCCGATGATCTCCACCTGGAGTGGTGAGGCGCGCGATCTGTACCTGGCCAAGAAGGCGTCGTGGGATCGGGCTGCACTTGATCTGACCGTACTGCTGGCTTCCATCGCGACCCTGACCGAGGACGCGCACGCTGCCTACTCGACGACGGTCAGCGAACTTTCGGACATGTGGGCCTGAGATGCGAGTCGAGGGCGAAGTGAAAGGAGCGCGCCGTGGGCAAACCCACTAAGCCGAGCCATGTGAAGGTCAGCGAGTTGAAGGATGTCCTCGCCAATCTGCAGACCTTGCAGGAAGACCTGTCCCGGCCCCGGCCGGGAGGCTGGGATTCGATCGGTCAGACGATCGAGGGCGACCTCAAACAGGGCGACAAGGGGCTGCAGGAGAACGCGGCAACCGTCGCCGGCAACCGGTACGCCGACAACGTCTTCTACATCAACAACGGCTGGACCGAGATCAAGAAGGGCGTCGACACGCTGGTGACGCTCCTCCAGACGACGATCAACAAGCACACCGGTACCGACACTGCGGTCGCGGACCGGGCCGGCCAGACGAACACGACGCAGACGCCGACTGCGCCCGCTGCGAAGGGCTGACGGCATGGGACCACAATATGGACCGTTCGCGTACGGATTCGATCCGTCCGACTCCCGTACCTATCGCCGCTACGGCAACTTCCGCGGTGGCGAAAACATCGACGGCACCTTCAACTACACGACCCACGAAAACGTCTTTGGCGCCACCGTCGACGACGGTAAGGCCGAGGCGTTCCGCAAGGTCAAAGACGGGCTCAACGTCGACTCGTTGAACAAGAAGGCCGAGGCCTGGGATCTCGTCCACACCGATGTCAGCAATGCAGCCAAGATCCTGAGCCAGGCCTTCAGCGACACCTTCGCCGCCTGGTCCGGCGACGACGCGGATACGGCGCAGAAGACCTTCAGCCATACGGTGGGGTCGGCGAACGCCATGATCGGCTACACGAAGCAGATGCATGAGAGCACCACCCGGATCGCCAAGGCCGCGGGCACCGCGAAGGGCGTGGGCGCTGACGGGCCCGGGTTCACCGACCGGCTCAGCGGCGGTCTCGGTCTGGGCGGTGGCTCCGGTGACGGCGGCCAGGACATGCAGGCCTACTTCACCCTGTGCAACGAGGTGGCCACCGGGCGCAACGGCATGCCACAGAGCATCGAATGGCAGGTCAAGAACTCGTCCTCGGACAACCCCGTGACGGGCGGCGACCACCAGCCGGGGCCTGGTGGGCCCGGCGGGGGTCCGCACAGTGCCAGCGCGCCGCACATGAATTCGAGCCTGCCGCAGCACAACAGCACGAAGACCCCGTCGCTCACCGATCCCAACTCGATCAAGCAGCCGAACACCGATCATCCACCGCCGCTCAACACCGACCAGCACCCCCCGCTGCCCACCGACCCGATCTCCACACACCCGGGCAGCGTGCCGGTCGGCTCCCACGGGTTGGGCACGTCCGGCCTGTCCAGCGGCGGTCCGGGAATCGACACAAGCTCCTCACTGGCCGGCATCGGTGACGGTGGCGGTGCGGGTCTCGGTAGCGTCGGCAGTGCGGGTGGCATGTCCGGCGGCGCAACGGCCGGACTGGGCTCGGGCGCCGGTGGGCTGGGGACGGCCGCCGGCGGCTTGGGCAGCGGCGCCGGCGGTGTCCCCGGTGGGGGTATGGGCGCGGCTGGTGCCGGAGCAGGTGGTGCCGGTGCGCCAGGCGGCATGATGCCGCCCATGCGCGGCGGCCAAGGCGGCAACGATGACGAACGCGAGCGTTCCACCTGGCTCACCGAGGACGACGATATCTGGGACGACACCGATGCCCCGCCGTCGGTGATCACGTAGGTCTCGGCCCGAGTGTCTCCGCTGCACGCCGCGGTTCGCCGCGGCGTGCAGCCGTGTCCGTAGGGTGAAGCCCAGTTGATCGCCGCGGACCGTCGGTTTCCGCTGACTCTGGAATGTCGAGGCCGGTAATGCCGCCCTGTGCTCTACGCCGGCCCCGCCGGCGCGTTCGTGTGCTGGTCGCGCTGTCGGTCTGCTTCGCCGTCGCGATCCAGGCCCTGATCGGCGCCGGCGGCGCCGCTGCCGCTGCTCTGCCGAGCGGTGCGTACTGGTACACCGTGCTCGACCTGCCGCACGCCTGGACGATCACCAAGGGCGCGGGCGTCACCGTCGCGGTGGTCGAGGGCGGCGTGAGCGCGAAGGTCGGGGATCTGAACGGTCAGGTCCTGCCCGGTCTCGATCTCACCGGCCGGAACCCGCGCGGCCAAAGCGAGCAGCCGCAACCAGGCACAAAGCAGTTCGGGCACGGCACGGACATGGCAGTGCTCATCGCCGGCACTGGCCGGGGCGGGGGGCTGGTGGGCGTCGCGCCCAAGGCGAAGATCCTGCCGGTGGCCGTCGACAACGGCCACGGCGAGGTCAGCGACACCCTCGGGCCCCAGGGCATCAAGTGGGCGGTCGATCACGGCGCTGACGTGATCAATCTGAGCTTCGCCGGCGCCAGCCCCTGCGAGTCGGGTTATCGCGAGGCGATCGCGTACGCCTACCGGCACGACGTCATCGTCGTCGCTGGTGCCGGCGACTCACCCGGCGCTGTGCAATCACCGGCCAACTGCCCGGGCGCGTTGGCGGTCGGGGGTGTCGACTCGGCATTCACCCCCTGGACAAAGACGCCGTCGGGACCCGAGATCGACTTCGTCGCGCCGGCGTTCAATCTGGTGAACGAAGAACTCGACGGCACGCTCAACGGCCCGTTTCCGGACAATGCCGGAACGAGTCAGGCCACCGCAATCGTGTCGGGCACGCTCGCGTTGCTGCGCGCCAGGTTCCCGAAGGAGAGCGCCCGCCAGATCGTCACCCGCGCCCTCTACAACGTGCACAACGGCCTGGGGTCAGGCACGCAGGGCAAGCGGATCAACAACACGCTGGGCTACGGCGAGATCCTCCCCTACTTCGCCCTCACCGAGGCCCCGCCCGCAAATGCGGCCAACCCCATCTACGACCGATTCGCCGCCGAGCTGAACACGCCGCCGAGCACTGGTGCAAGCAACTCAGCGTCCACCACGACCCCGGCCGCCAGCACGCCGCCGAGTCAGGGCCCGGCCACGTCAGCCAACGCTTCGTCTGGCGGGGGCACCAGCGTCATGCTGGTGATTCTCGTCGTTGCCGTCGCGCTGCTCGGGCTGGGCGCGATTCTCTTCGCGGTGCGGCGGGGACGGCGCGTCGGGGCGCCACACCCGTAACGGGATTGCCAGGCCGCGGCTACGCCTGGGACCGAGCCTCGGGGCTCCGCACTCCGCGGGTCGATCCGCGCAGCACGAGCGCACCCGCTACGGCGAGAACCGTGAGACCGAGCAGCGCGGCGCCGACCGCGAGCGCTCGATGGGCCAGCTGTCGGTCGGGCGACGCGACCGCGGCCGGGGCGGGCACCGGGGCGGGCCGGGCCGGGGTCGCGGCCACTCCCGTGTCATCGCGCACCGAGGTGATCGCCAGGTAGGGATCGATGACCCCGTAGCCGTACCTGGCGTCGGGGACGGTGGCCGGAGGCGGATCGGCAGTGGCGATGATGCGATTGCGGACCTCTTCGGGCGACAGGTCGGGATGCGCCGCCCGGATAAGGGCGACGGTGCCGGTGACGTACGGCGCGGCGTAGCTCGTCCCGCTCTGCTTGGCGACGTAGCCCCGAAACGGAGCGGCGGTGACGACATCGGCGCCCGGTGCCGCAACCGTGATGTAGTTGCCGGTGGTGGAGAAGTCCGGAACGCCGTCGGCGGCATTGGTGGCAGCCACGGCGATGACGTTCGGGGCCTGGGTCGAATACGCGGCCGGGTAGGCGGGGAGGTCGCTGCTCTGTCCGTCGTTGCCGCCGGCGGCCACGATCACCAGGTTGTGCGCGGCGGCCCGCTTCACCGCGCTCAGCAGGCCGGGGCTCGGGGTGGTACCCGCGAGCGAGAGGTTCAGGACGCTCGCCTTCACTGCTACGGCATCATCGATCGCCCGGATGAGCGCGTCCGAGGTGACGTTGGCGTCATTGGTGACTCTGATCGGGACGATCTTGACGTCGGGGGCGATGCCGACGAACGCGACCGCCGGGTCGGGCTGGGCGGCGATGATCGAGGTGACCGCCGAGCCGTGCCCGTTGCAGTCGGTCACCGAGTGACCCTGCTGCGTCGGGACCGCATCGATGCCGGTCCCGACGTTCATGCCCGCAAGCTGTGGATGTTGCCGGTTCAGGCCGCTGTCGGCCACGGCAACGACGACGGGTGCGCCGGTCGTCACGGACTTGCCCTGGGTCACCGACGACGCAGCGTGGAAGCTCTGGTAGCTCAGCCGGGTCTGCGGCCACGGCGTCTTGGTGATGGACCCGCCCGGTGTC
>JAOPVG010000452.1 GCA_025966255.1 Jatrophihabitans sp. | reverse complement strand
GCGCCGCGCCCTTTGACCGACCTTCCCGAGTTCGCTGCCGGGCCGAGACATATGGCCCGGGATACGCCTTGCTTCGCCGCACGCTTGGGCAATATCTAGGGGAATCGCCTGGGGAACTTGGCGAACGACTTTGCATATCAGTGTGAACACGATATAAAGAGCCGGTCGTCGGAGATGCAGAGCTCGGGGGGGCTTGCACTACGCATCCGGCCGGCGGCGAATCGGGGGATTCATGTTCAGCGGTGGCCATTCGGCCACCGACGGGGGTTCTACTTCTGCCACACCAGGGGCCTTGACGGCCTTTACTGGTGCGCACCCCTCGTCGGCGACCGACGAGATCTTGCCCGCTCGCTCTGTGGAAGCTGCGGCGCCGGTCAGGTATCCGGCGCGCGCAGTTGACCATCGAGTGCTACCTGCCGTCGGTTACCGGTCCGTCAGCGCGCGCCGCTCTGCGGTGGCCCATCACCCGTCATGGCTGGGCGGTTATCAAACCCTGCTCGTCGGCATCGACCTCGTCGCCGCCGTATTGGCCGGCCTTGCCGCCTTCGCGCTGCGCTTCGGGCCATCGGCGGTTGGGGGCACCGCGGCCCTGGACCTGACTTTTGCCGCGTTCATGCCGATCGCATGGGCCACGATGATCGCCGCCAACAGGGCGTACGAGCGACGCTTCGTCGGTGTCGGCAGTGCCGAGTTCGAGCGGGTCTTTCGCGCCTTCCTGCACTTGACCGTGGTCACCGCTTTCGTCCTCTACGCGGCCGATGCGCCCGTCGCGCGTGGATTCGTCTTTCCGGCGCTCGGCTTCGCGCTGATCTTCGACCTCGCCGGCCGCTACGCGGCGCGCAAGGCGCTGCATCGTCGGCGTCGCCGCGGCGCATCGATGACGTCAGTGATCGCGATCGGCGGCCTCGAATCGGTCGCTGCCTTCGCCGCGCTCCTCCGCCATGACCGGCACGCCGGCATGCAGGTCGTCGGGGCGTGCCTGCCGACGAGCGCCGCTCGCGACCGCGACGCCGAGCGCGACCTCGCGGCCTCGGGCGTCCCGGTGCTGGGCGACGTCGATTCCATCCAGGACGTCGTCAGTCACCACAACGCGCAGACCGTCGCCGTGCTCTCCGGCGAGATCAGCGCGGAGAAGCTGCGCTGGATCTCCTGGCAACTCGAAGGAACCGAGACCGATCTCGTGGTGTCGCCGGGACTGGCGGAGATCGGCGGCCGGCGTCTGCACATCCAACCGGTGGCCGGCCTGCCGCTGCTCCACATCGAGGAACCCACGTTCGCCGGCTTCCGCCGCATGGTGAAGGGGATGTTCGACCGCACCGTCGCCGCCGTTGCGTTGCTCGTGCTCTCGCCGCTCCTGCTCGGCATCGGCCTCGTCGTGCGGCTCACCAGTCGCGGGCCGGCATTGTTCCGGCAGACGCGCGTCGGCCGGTCCGGTGCCGAGTTCCGCATGGTCAAGTTCCGCTCGATGGTGGTCGACGCCGAAGACCGGCGCAAACACCTGCTCGCGGACAACGAGACCGACGGGCCGATGTTCAAGATCCGCCAGGACCCGCGGGTGACGGCGATCGGCCGGGTACTGCGCCGGTTCTCACTCGACGAGCTGCCGCAGTTGTTCAACGTGCTCGGCGGGTCGATGTCGCTCGTCGGGCCCCGACCGCCGCTGCCGGCTGAGGTCGCGCGGTACCAGCACGCGACGCGTCGGCGCCTCTTGGTCAAGCCCGGCCTTACCGGCCTGTGGCAGATCAGTGGACGCAGTGACCTGTCGTGGGAGGAGTCGGTCCGCCTGGACCTGCGCTACGTCGAGGACTGGTCGCTGTCGCTGGACATGGTCGTCCTGTGGAAAACGGCGAGAGCCGTGATGAAAGCCGAAGGCGCTTACTAGCACCGCTCGGCATCGGGGGAATCGGGGGATTCTGATGCGAATCGCATTGATTGGAACGCGTGGCGTGCCCGCCAGGTACGGGGGTTTCGAGACGTGCGTCGAGCAGGTCGGCCTGCGGTTGGTGAAGGCCGGCCACGAGGTCGTCGTGTATTGCCGGCGCGGCGCCGGAGAAGACGACGAGCCGGAGCTCGCCGAGTTCGAAGGCATGGAGCTGGTGCACCTGCCGGCACTGCGCAAGAAGTCGCTCGAGACGCTCAGCCACACCGCGCTTTCGGTGTGGCACCTGATGCGTCATCCGGTCGACGCCGTGATCGTCTTCAACTCGGCGAACGCACCCTTCCTGCCCCTGATCCGCGCCCGCGGAATCCCGGTGGCCACCCACGTCGACGGTCTGGAATGGAAGCGGTCGAAGTGGCAGGGAGCGGGCCGCCGCTACTACCGGATGGCCGAGTCGCTCGCCGTCCGTTGGTCCGACGCGTTGATCGCTGACGCGCAAGGCATCGCCGACTACTACGACTGGGAATTCGGCGCCGACACGGAGCTCATCGCCTATGGCGCCCCGATCGTGAGCAGTGGGGTGTCGGACAAGCTCAACGAGGCCGGGGTCACCCGCCGCGGCTACCACCTGGTGGTCGCGCGCTTCGAGCCGGAGAACCACGTCGACGTCATCGTCGACGGGTACCGCCGCAGCAACGCGCGGCTGCCGC
The DNA here is from genome assembly GCA_025966255.1 of Jatrophihabitans sp. GTDB lineage: Bacteria > Actinomycetota > Actinomycetes > Mycobacteriales > Jatrophihabitantaceae > Jatrophihabitans. The sequence continues at coordinate 676 of JAOPVG010000452.1, read as the reverse complement.
TGGTCGTGGTGGGCTCGGCTCCTTATGCCGACGCGCACACGGCGCACATCCGGTCGCTCGCCGACGAGCGGGTCCGGTTTCTCGGCGGCGTGTGGGACCAAGACCTGCTCGACCAGCTTTACGCGAACTCGGTGACCTACCTGCACGGCCACTCCGTCGGCGGGACGAACCCGTCTCTGCTGCGGGCGGTCGGAGCCGGCGCCGCGACGATCGCCTACGACGTCAACTTCAACCGCGAGGTGCTCGTCGACTCCGGACGCTATTTCGGCTCGGCCGACGACGTCGCCCGGGAGATCGAGTTCGCGGAGGCCGCACCGGAGGCGACTCGCGCCCGCGGCCGGAACGCGCGCACCCTGGCCCGTCGATATGACTGGGACGACGTCGCAGCCAGATACGAGGCACTGTGTGTCACGCTGGCGAGCCACTCCGGTCGGATCGCGAGAAATGTCGGAGGGCGCCCGTCCGGCCGCCGAAACGGCATCGGGATCAACCCGGTGACCCGGTCCGCCGGACGCACGGCGGACGTCCCTGCTCCCGCGCTGACCGGGATCGAGCCAGCGCTCGAGTCCGCGGCGCTGGCCGATCCGATGCGGATCGCCGGGTAGCGCGGATCGGACGACTTTCCCGCGGGATTCCTACCCGCTACTACAGTGGCGAGTTCGCCTGTCGTTGACAA
>JAOPVG010000448.1 GCA_025966255.1 Jatrophihabitans sp. | reverse complement strand
CGGGTCGGCCGGGCCCGCGAACGCGGCTATGCGTACTTCACCTATCCGCCGGAGCGCCCGCTGACCGAGCTGGCCTACGACCGGCTGGCCACGATCGCGCAGCACACCGAGATGGGCGCGGGCATGGCCGTGGCCATGAAGGACCTCGAGATCCGCGGCTCCGGCAACCTCCTCGGCGGCGAGCAGTCCGGGCACATCGCCGGCGTCGGCTTCGATCTCTACGTCCGTCTCGTCGGTGAGGCAGTGGCCGACTTCCGCGGGGATACCGCCGAGGAGCAGGCCGATGTCAAGGTCGATCTGCCTGTCGACGGCAACCTCCCCGTCGACTACCTGCCGGGCGAGCGGCTGCGCCTCGAGGCCTACCGCGCGCTCGCGTCAGCGATGACCGACGAGGCGGTCGACGCCGTCCGGGCCGAGCTCATCGATCGGTACGGGCCGATCCCGCCGCCGGTCGAGAACCTGCTCGCGGTCGCGCGGTTCAAGGTGCTGGCCCGTCGCTTCGGCGTCACCGAGGTCTCGATGCAGGGGAACTCGGTGCGGTTCTCGCCGGTCGGGCTGCCCGAGTCGGCGCAGCTGCGGCTGGAGCGCCTCTATGACAAGGCGCACTACAAGCAGGCGGTCTCGACGATCTCCGTGCCGCGGCCGAAGGGCGTCCTCAAGCCCGACGGCTCCTTCGCCGAGGTCAAGTTCGGCGGCGAGCCGCTGCGCGACATCGCCCTGCTCAACTGGTGCGGCGAGGTGCTCGCCGCCGTCGCAGGCCAGCCGGTCAGCGTCTGATCAGGCGGGGCGCTTGGACTTCGGCTCCGACGCGACCGAGTCCTCCCGCCCTCCGGGCGTCGAGGTCGGCGCCCGGCGTGGCGAGCAGTGCTCGACGAGGTCGTGGCCGGTCACGATTCCGAGGGGGGAGCGTCCTGCGTGCGGCCGACCGGACGGCGCGTGAGATTCTGGAATCGCTGATGACCGTACCTTTGGAGATCCGATCGCCGTGAGAGTCCGCGCGTTGAGTGCCGTAGCTGCCGTCGTTCTCGCCGCTGCCGGCCTGAGCGGCTGCCGATCCAACGTCGGAGTGGCGGCCACGGTCGACGGCCAGCGCATCACCGAGTCCGACATCAACCAGTTCATCACCGTCAATGCCAAGCCGGTCGTGGAGCAGAACTCGAGCGGCGGGTCGGTGACGATCTCACCGCGCCCGTTCGTGCTCGAGACACTGATCGACGTTCAACTGCTGGCCAAGCTGCTCGCCGCCACGCCCGGGGGCGCGCCGAGCGAGAGCGCGATCGCCACCGCCACCGCCAAGGGTCTCAACGGGTCCACGCTGACCAAGGTCGCCGAGGGGGCCGGGCTGCACGGGTACACCGCCGCCTTCGACCAGCAATGGGTGCGCAGCCGAGTGCTCGGCACCATCCTCAACAACGAGGCCCAGCAGGGGCTCGATGTCCGCGCCATCGTGGCGAAGGTGCCGTTCCCGGTGTCGGTGAATCCGCGCTACGGCACGTGGGACAAGGCCAACCTGCATCTGGCCAGCGACGGCAACGCCGGGCTGCCCACCTTCATCCAGCTCCAGCCGACCTCGACCACCGCCCCGTCGGCCGGCGCATCCGGCACGTCGGCCGCCCCCTGACCGGTGACGACCCCGCTGGAACGAGCGGTCGAGGTGATGGACCGCCTCCGGTCGCCGGGCGGCTGCCCCTGGGACGCCGCGCAGACCCACGAGTCACTGACGCGGTACCTGCTCGAAGAGGCGTACGAGGTCATCGAGGCCATCGAGACCGGCGACATCGCGCTGTTGCGCGAGGAACTCGGCGACCTGCTACTCCAGGTGCTCTTCCACGCCCGGATCACCCGGGAACTACCCGACGACGAGGCCTTCGGGATCGATGAGGTGGCGGCCGACCTCGTCGACAAGCTGATCCGTCGCCATCCGCACGTCTTCGCCGAAACGGAGGCCGGGAGCACAGCTGACCTCAACGAGGCGTGGGAGCGGCAGAAGGTCGTCGAGAAGGGCCGCACCTCGGCCGTCGACGGTGTTCCCCTGAACCAACCGGCGCTTGCGCTCACGGCGAAGCTGGTCGCTCGAGCCGCCCGGGCGGACCTCGATGTTGCGGTGTCGGAGCCGGCGGACGAAATCGGTCCTCGGTTATTGGCCGTCGTCCGCGATGCGGTAGCTGCGGGTGTCGATCCGGAGGCGGCGTTGCGCAAAACGGCCCGGCTCTATCGGGACACGATCCGATCGGCCGAGTCGACCGGCTGAGCGTCGCGTTCTCGTCCGCAAATGCATGTGCCCCGGCCGGTAGCACGGGGGGAGCTACCGGCCGGGACTTGCTCACCATAACTCTAGGTAGCCGTCGCGCACAATAGGTGACCGGGTACAAACCCTCTTCGTGCGTCGAGGCCAGCCTCTCCCGGTGAATCTAGACCAGCTTGCGGCCGCGCTCCCGCAGCAGGGTGAGGACTTCGGCCGCGTTCGTCGGACGGGCGAAGTGATGGCCCTGGGCCCGGGTGCAGCCCAATTGCACGAGCGCCGCCGCTTCGGCCTCGTTCTCGACCCCCTCGGCCACGAGGCCGATGCCCAGGTCGCGAGCCAGCTGGATCACCGAGCCCACGATGGCCTGGGCCCGCCAGTCGTCGTCGATACCGGACACCAGGCTCCGGTCGATCTTCACGATGTCGACCGCCAGCCAGCGCAGCCGGCTCAACGTGCTGTACCCGGTGGCCAGATCATCGATCGCCGTCCGGATACCGAGGGTCTTCAGTGCTCCCAGCACCGCCGGAAACTCGCCGGCATCGGCTGGGATTGCGTTCTCGGTGATCTCGACGCACACCTGCTCGCCGCGCAGGCCGTTCTCGGCGAGCGCCGCGGCGAACACGTTCGCCAGGCCGTCGCCGACGAGCTGCACGGGTGAAACATTGACGCGTAGCGACACGTCGATGTCCGGAAGGGCCGCGAGCCAGGACGCGAATTCGCGCAGCGACTCGCCGATGACCCAGGCACCGAGAATCTTGATCAGGTCCGACTGCTCGGCGAGCGCGATGAAGGACTCCGGGGCCAGCTCGCCGCGCCGGGGGTGATGCCACCGAACGAGCGCCTCGACCGCGACCACCTCGTTCGTGACCAGGTCGATCTCCGGCTGGTAGACGAGGAACATCTCGCCGTTGTCGGCGGCCGCGCGCATTCCGCGCTCGAGTTCGTCGCTCGGTCGCGTCGGCCAGTCGGCCCCGAGCAGCATGCTCCGGCCGGGTTGCGGTCGCCGCGTGGCGCGATCGAGTGACGTGCCGTAGAAGTCGGCAGCGAATCCGACGAGGGCCCGTTCCGCGGTCGACCAGCCCCCACCGTTTTCCTTCGTCGCGACGACGGCGCCGACGACGCCGTTGTGCCGCGCCCGGGCCGGCGCAACCATGTCCGCCTCCGTCGCGCCGAGGACCTGCGGCTCGGGATCGCCATTGCCGGTGGGGGAGGTGTCGAGCGTCTGGAGCCAATCGCGGCCCACCGCCTCGAGCCGGTCGATCTCCGCGTCATCGCCCTCCGACGAGATCCACAGCGACCGGGCTCTCCTCGCGAGGGGCACGAAGACGACGAGACGTACGTCGATCCTGCGAGCGAGGGCCCGCAGGAAGCGGCTGCCGTCGTCGGTGGCTGCGCTCACGACGGCCCGACGTCCTCCCCGGTCGCTGCGCCGCCTCGATCGCGGGCGACGAGAACGATCGCCGCGCAGCGTCGTGCCACGGAGAGGTCGACAGACACTGCAACTCCTCTCGCGCTCGCTGGTTGAACGCGATGTCCAGGCGCGGCGCCGTGCGGCGCCGGCACGGCGCCGGCACGGCCAGACTGCAACGGTTTTCGCTCATTGTGCACTCGTCGTCCCCAGTCGAATCGGCGACCCGCACGGTTAGCGATCTTTGCTATTACGCTGTTGCGCCATGACCTCCGCAGCGGCAAACGAGGCGGAACAGGGCGAACCGCCCACTGGGTTCGCCGACGTCCTGCGGATCAGGGCCTTTGTCGTGCTTTACGCCGCCGAGATGCAGTCCATCGCCGGTGACCAGCTGGCTCGAGTTGCTCTATCGGTACTCGTCTTCGACGAGACAGGTTCCGCCCTGGCCACGGCCGCGACGTATGCCGCCACGCTGTTGCCGGCCATCCTCGGCGGTTTGTTCCTCAGCCGGATCGGCGACCGC
>JAOPVG010000422.1 GCA_025966255.1 Jatrophihabitans sp. | reverse complement strand
GTTTCGGCGACCATAGCGAGAGGGAAACGCCCGGTCCCATCCCGAACCCGGAAGCTAAGCCTCTCAGCGCCGATGGTACTGCGCGGGCCACTGCGTGGGAGAGTAGGACGTCGCCGGACACATTTTCGCAACGAGGGTCGTTCGGTTTACCGGACGACCCTCGTTGCATTTGTCTAGGGATGGATTTCGTTAAGTCAGCGTCCGACGGAGAACGCCGCGTTCAAGGCAGTTCCGGCCGGGACGGGTCACGATCCACTGGCGGCGCGCGTGGCGCTGGCGGAGGCCGGGACTCGAAGGCTCCGCAGCGCGGATCGGGCCGAAGCAGTGCGCCCTCCGACGCCAATAGCAATCAGCGGACGGGTGGTTCGCCGCACCCGCGCGGCACGGGCAGCGCGCCACGCACCTCCGGTGCACCCACTCGACGCTCAAGTGAGCCATCGCGGGGCCGTAGCCAGCGCGAGGGTGGACCCCGGGCCGACAGCGGTTCGGACGTGGGTGGTGCGCGCTCCGCGTCACGGCGTGGACCAGAGGGCGGTGGTGACAGTCGTTCCGGTCGCGGAGCCCCGGCTCGATCAGGTGGCACCGATCGCTCGGGTGGTCCTGGTCGCGACAGTGCCCGTGGTTCCCGTGAGCGATACGACAGTCGTGACCCGCGATCGGCTCCTGATCGCCGCGGGGCGCCGGCCCGAGGTTCGTCGCCGCGCAGCGACGAGCGGCGTACTGGCCGACCACCTGCGTCACGTTCCAGTGACTATCGAAGAGGCCCCCGAGACCGCCGTGGGTCTGATGACTCCCGGGGGCGCGGCTCGTCGGCACCCGATCCAGTGGGCTCGAAATACCCGCGGCGCGATGTCCGGCCCAACGCGCGTCCACCGCGAGTCGAGCGGGACCCGGGCGCCGAGGCCGGGCTTCCGCCGGTGCCGGAGGATGCCGACCCGACGCTGCTCGACCGCGATGTCCGGGCCGAGCTACGCTCCCTGACCAAGCCCAACGCCGATGCGGTGTCGCGCTACCTCGTCGTGGCCGGCGAATTGCTGGACACCGATCCGAAGCGGGCCCTTGCACACGCGCAAGCCGCCCGGGCGCGGGCCGCTCGCGTCGGTGCAGTGCGCGAGGCCGTCGGCATCGCCGCCTATCACGCCGGCGAATGGGCTGAGGCGCTCACCGAATTGCGGACCGCGCGTCGCATTACCGGAGACCCGCGGAACCTCCCGCTTCTCGCCGACTGCGAACGCGCGCTCGGTCGCCCCGGCCAAGCGGTGCGCCTCCTGAACGACCCCGAGGTGTCCAGACTCGACGTGGAGACCCGGATCGAGTTGTTCATCGTCGTGGCCGGTGCCCGCCGTGACCTGGGCCAGCTCGACGCAGCTCTGGCAGTGCTGTCCCGCGGTGGACTGGACCGCGACCGTCCTCGACCCGGTTCGGCCCGCCTTTGGTACGCCTACGCCGATGCGCTCGAGGCGGCCGGAAAGCTGGAGGATGCTGCGAGCTGGTTCGCGGCGTCAGCGGCGGTGGACCCGGAGGGTGAGCTCGACGCGGTCGAGCGGATCGACGCGCTGCTCTGACCATCGCCGGTGATCGGGGTCGGCGGCCCGCACACGACCCCGACACTTTCGGCAGTCCGCATCCACAGGCGGTTGCGTCGTCCACAGATCTTCCGGGCTGAAACCGCCGCGGACGCGGTGGCCGCAATATGGCCGCATGACCGATAACGACGAATCCTGCGAGTCGGACAACCACGTGTTCCTTCGGGGCCGCCTCGCCGATGTGCCAGTGGACAAGGACCTGCCGAGCGGCGACGTCCTGACCGTATTCCGCCTCACCGTGTCGCGGCCGTCCGGTGACCGGGTGCGCGTCGACAGCCTGGAATGCACAACCGTCCGGAAGCGCGTTCGGCGGACGCTGGAACGCGCCGAACCAGGTGACGAGGTGGAGGTGACGGGCAGTCTGCACCGGCGCTTCTGGCGCAGCCCTGCCGGACCCGCGAGCCGCTATGCCGTGACGGCGGAGTCGGTACGCCTCACCCGGACTGGTCGGCGAGTCGGCGCAGCACGAGCCCGGACGCCGGCTTCGGCGTGAACAGGGTCGATTTCCGTGGCATCCGCGCCCCGGCCGCGGCTACTGCAGTCACCGCGGCAACGGGCGTCGGACGCAGCAGGATCGCGACACCGTCGCGACTAGTCGCCGCCGCTATCGCCTCGGGTGCACTGTGCGCGTAGCCGACTGTGTCCACGTCGTCCGGCAATGCCCAGACCCGCTCGACCATGCCCCGGTGCACGACGGTGACGTCGAGATCGCTCAGCGCCGGTACATCGCCTGGTCGGCTCGCAGCCGCGGCCAGCGAACCGGCCGGGTCGGTCACCAGCACCGCCTGTTTTCCGTCGGTCAGCACGGCGGCAAAGCCGGAAACATCCGCAGCCGCGGCAAGCGCATCGGTGGGATCGGTCGACGTATCTGTCGTCTCGGCCAATTCGCTCAGGCGCTCGATCGCGTCCGCGAGCGAAAGCCCAGGGACGAACCGGTGAATCGCGTGCACTTGCGGGCCGTATTCCGACGAATCGACGACCAGGGCCAGGCCGCGGTTCCAGGGCCCCGACCCATCAATCTCCGCCCGAAGGCGCTGGCGCTCACGGTAGGTCGCGTAGCGGTGGTGTCCGTCGGCGATGAGGGCCCGTCTCGTTGCGAGGTCATCGGCAACGGCCTGCAGGGCCTCGACGTCCGTCACCGACCACAGCCGGTGCGTAATGCCGTCTGGTGTCGTCGCTTCGGCGACAGGGGCGTCACGGTCGACGCTGCGGACGAGCTCGGACGCCGCGCCGCCGCCGTCGTAAACGAGGTAGATGGGCTCGAGGTCGGCGTCGGTAGCGATCATGACCTCGAGGCGGTCCGCGACTGGACCGGCCATCGTGTTTTCGTGCGGGAGGATCACGCCGTCGGCCGGATCACGCAGTTCGACCGCGCCCAGAAGCCCACGCGTCGCCTGTCCCGCCTCATCGCGCATCTCGTAGACGTAGAGCGCCGGCGTCTCGTCGACGGCGTAGAGCCCGCCGCTCACCCACTCCTGGAGGTGGGCCGCCGCGTCCGCGTAGCCCTCGGGCGTCGGGTCGGGAAGGATAACGCTCACCGCATTTGCCGGATCCGAATCGAGAAGTTGCCGTCGAAGGCCGGCGTCAATGACGTCATAGGGCGGCGAGAGCAGGCGCCCCAGCCGCACCCCGTCGACCCGCGGTCGCAGCGCCCGAAACGGCTCGAGGGACAGACCCCGGGACCTCCGGCCGGGGGTCCCGGGTCCGTGATCAGGTGTGGCGCTCATGTTCGGCGATCGTACGCAGGCCGGCACCCGTGCAATCATGCGACCCGTGAGCTCGTCGCTGCGCGGATCGGACCGTCCGCCGGCGGAGCTCTACGACGTGGCGCTGTTGGACCTCGACGGCGTCGTGTACATCGGCGAGGCAGCGGTACCTGGAGCGCCGGAGGCCCTCCAGGCGGCCCGAGAGCATGGGATGCGGCTGGCGTTTGTCACGAACAATGCCGCGCGTCCGCCCAAGGTCGTCGCCGATCATCTGACGGATCTCGGCATCGACGCGGCCCCGGACGAGGTCATCACATCGTCGCAGGCCGCCGCCCGCTTTCTCGGGGACCGCCTCCCGGCCGGTGCACGCGTCCTCGTCGTCGGGACGACCGGTCTCGAGGAAGCGCTGCGGGAGCGTGGGCTGACCCCGGTCGCGGACGCTCGCGGCGAGGTCGACGCCGTCGTGCAGGGGTACTCGCCGGATCTGAACTGGCGAATGCTGGCCGAAGGCGCCGTAGCCATCAACCGCGGAGTGCTCTGGGTGGCCACCAACGCGGATCCGACTGTGCCGTCGCCGCGTGGGCCGCTGCCGGGCAACGGTTCGCTCGTCGCCGCGTTGCGGCATGCGACCGGCGCCGAACCGGTGGTCACCGGTAAGCCTGACCCCACCATGCATCGCGAGACGTTGCTTCGGACGAAGGCGCAGCGTCCGATCGTCGTCGGCGATCGCCTGGACACCGACATCGAGGGAGCGAACGCCGTCGGGTGTCCGAGCCTGCTCGTGTTCTCCGGGGTGACCCGGCCGGCTGAACTGCTGGCCGCCCGCGCGCAGTTGCGTCCGACGTACCTGGCCGCGGATGTGCGGGGGCTGCTGGTCGAGCACCCGGAACCGCTGATCGGTGACGACGGCGCATCGTGTGGCGCGTGGACCGTAGTGCGCACGGACGGTGGTCTCGAGCTGTCGCGCACGTCGGGCGAGGCGGGAGCGAGTGCGTCCGAGGGCGACTCAGCCGGCGGGGGCGGCTCCGACAACGATGCGCTGGACGCGTTGCGGGCCCTGTGTGCCGCACAGTGGGAGCGTCCGGATGATGGCAGTCAGACGGCGTCCCGCGCAGTTCGGGCCGCGCCCGGCGACGGGGACGGTGCCGCGGCAGCTGTGTTGACCCGACTGGGGCTGAAGGCCGGCTGACGACACCGGCTGACGACACCGGGGGGGCAGCGTCCGCGGTCGGACGTGCGCTCAGAAGAGGGACCGAAGTTTGATCATGTCCATGACGCCGGCCTGAACCTTGACGCGTCCCGTGGCCCACGCCGATGCGAGGTTCAGGTTGCCGTCCACGAGGCTCAGCAGGTCGTCGCTGGTCATGTCCAGCCGAATCTGAGCCGTCGGCTTGGTCACCTGCCCGATTCCGGTGAGCTTTCCATCGTGCAGTTTCCCGGCGAAGGTGATCTTCAGGTCGCGCAGCGTGCAGCTGAGCGTGCGGTCGAATCCGGCACTGCGGCGGCCGGGGTCGTTGTGGGCCAGTTTGGCGGCGAGTCCGTGCAATGCGACTTCGCACTCCTGGACAGATGCCACGGTCGCCCTCCGTTGGTCGATCGCGTGTCGCGTTGGCGGCAATGCGCTTCCCGACCGGCGGGGAGCAGACTCAGCGACGCTACCGCAGGCCTCTGCGGAGTACGGTCTGAGGCGCTGGAGCGAGGTCGTGGGTCGGCCGCAGCCGTGCATATCGAGGCGATTGCTGTGGGTCGACCCGACATCGATCCAGCGGTTCGAGAACCATCGCAACGATCGGGATCGGAGCTGGATTGTCTTCCGCAGAGCCGCTATCCGCAGCGGACGTTGAACCCACCGCCGCGCCTGACGTATCCCGCAGCGACGACGTATCGCCGGCCCGGGAGGCGCTGGA
>JAOPVG010000410.1 GCA_025966255.1 Jatrophihabitans sp. | reverse complement strand
GCTGCGGCGCGCGCTGCACGCGCAGATCGTCACCAAGGGCAAGAACGGCTTCGTCACGCACGACTTCATCAAGGGCACCGTGACCTCGGTGTCCGCGACATCGATCACCGTCGAGGCCGCGGACAAGCGGAGCGAGACGTTCACCGTCGCGAAGGACACCACGGTTCGGGCCCGCGCGAACGGCAAGGCCACCGCGTCGACGATCGGCAAGGTCGCCAAGGGTGACCGCGTGCTGGTCGCGGGCACGGGTACCACCACCCTCACCGCGAAGCATGTCGTCGACCTCGGTCGGAAGTAGGGCTCAGACCTCCGGTTGAGCGGCCGATCCCGGGGCCGAGGGCAGGCGCACCGTGAACCGGGCGCCGCCCTCGGCAGCGTGACCCGCTTCGACCCGTCCACCCAAGCGCGTGACCAGGCCGGACACGATCGCGAGCCCCAATCCCGTGCCCACCTGGCGAATACCGCGGTAGCGCTCGTACAGCGCGCCCTGCTCGAACGCCACGGCGAGGTCGGCGTCGCTGAGTCCCGGCCCGCCGTCCCGGACCTCGGCCACCACGGAGCCCGCCTCGGCTCGCGCGGCGAGGACGATCGGCCGGCCGGCCGGCGTCACGCGCAAGGCGTTCTCGAACAGTCCGTCCAGCGCTTGGCGCAGGCGCGCGGCGTCCGAGTGTGCCCAGAGCGGACCGGGCACCGCCTCCAACCGGAACTCCAACCCGGCGGCAGCGCAGCGCGTCGACCACACGCTGGCTGCGGCGTCGACGACGCCGATGAGATCGACGGGGGCGAAGTCGAGGCGGAAGTCCTGGGCACCGAGGCGGGCCAGATCGAGCAGGTCGCCGACGAGGCGCTCGAGGCGCTTGGCCTCACCCAGCAGAACGCTCCCCACCTGCGCGGTCGCCTCGGGCGGCACCACGCCGTCGGCCAAGGACTCGGCGTAGCCGGAGATCGCGGTCAGCGGGGTGCGCAGGTCGTGTGACACGGAGAGCAGGAACTCGCGCTGCCGCGCTTCGGAGTTCCGCAGGGCGCCGGCGATGCTGTTCACCGCGTCGCTCACCTCGACGACTTCGGCCGGCCCGGTGGCGGTCAGGGTCACGTCGCGGTTGCCGGCCGCGAGTGAGTGCGCCGCGGCGGCGGTGCGGCGCAGCGGTCGGGCCAACCGCCACGCCACGAGCAGTCCGATAATGGCCGCCACCGCCCCGGCGATTAGGAGCGCCACGATGAGGCGGCGGATCGCGAGCTCATCCTGCGCCACGGCGTCGGTGCGGCGCTGGACGACCACGATCCCGCCGTTGGCCGCGGGGCGCGCCTCGACGAACACCGTGTTGCCGGCGACCGTGCGGGTGGCGTGGACGTCCTGGCCGGCGAGGACGGCCTTGATGTCGGCGTCGGTGACCGTCTTGCGGACGAGCGCGGCCTTCGTCACCAGTGTGCCGCCCGGCTCGATGATGCCGGCGCGGACGTTGAGACCCTGCAGGGCCAACACCAGCCGCCTTTGCGCGACCCGGCCGGTCTGGGTGTTGTCGGCGACGGACTGCGCGACGTTGGCCAGGTTGGCCAGCGTCTTGCGGGCGGCCGCGGCGCCGGAATTGCGGATCAGTCCCGTGGCGAGTGCACCGGCGATCAAGGCGGTGATGACGACGATCCCGACGCTCAGCAGTGAGATGCGGGTCGCAAGGGTGCCTCGCCTCACGAGGTGTTCTCGGCGGCGTACCCCACGCCCCGGATGGTGCGGATCGGGCTCGCCCCGCCGAGCTTCGCGCGCAGTTGCGCGATGTGGACGTCGACCGTACGGGTTCCGACCACCGACGAGTAGCCCCAGACCTGGCTGAGCAGTTGTTCCCGCGTGAAAACGCGGCCGGGCCGGCGCATCAGGTAGGCCAGCAGGTCGAACTCGGTGGCGGTGAGCGCGAGTTCGTCGTTGTCGGTGAACACCCGCCGCTGACCGGCGTCGAGTGTGACCGCGCCGACCGTCTGCGGCGCCGGCTCGGGAACGCCCTGCGTGCGGCGCAGTACGCCGGTCACCCGGGCGACGAGCTCGCGCGGGGAGAACGGCTTGGTGACGTAGTCATCGGCGCCGAGTTCCAGCCCGACGATGCGGTCGACCTCGTCGTCGCGCGCGGTGACGAACAGGACGGGCGTCCAGTCCTGGTCGCCGCGCAGCTTGCGGCAGATCTCGATTCCGTCCAAGCCGGGCAGGCCCACGTCGAGGATGATCGCGGCCGGCTTGAGCCGGCGGACGGCGTCGAGTGCGTTGTCGCCGTGGTGCTCTACGTGCACGCCGTAGCCGGCCTTGGCCAGGTTGAGCCGGATGACGTCGGCGATGGCGGGCTCGTCCTCGACGACGAGGATGAGCCCGCGGGCCGGGCCCGGCCGAGCGTCCGTGGGCACGTCCGAACTGTAATCGGGCCGACGGCCCGGGCGATCACGCGAATGTCAGAGGTGTGTTCGGGCTCGGCGAACGCAGCGACGTCGGTGCGCGGGCGGAGCTGGCTCAATCGATGTCGTCACCCGGCTCGAACGCCGGAACTCCCGTCGCCGCCCGCAGCTGATCGGGTGCGCTCGTGCACTCAGGCGCGGCCCTGGGAACCCCGTCTCACGCACGTCGCCCCGACCGGGCATGCTGGCAGTCAGGGTCATCGCGGCGGCAAGGAGACAGACGTGGACATTGCGCTCAGCAAGCAGGAACGCGCCTTCGCCGAACGGATGCGGACGTTCTTCAGCACTGAGATCCCGGCTGAGATCCGCGACCGGCTCGGCCGCGGCGGCCACACGACGCGCGAGGACATCGTCACCTCGCAGCGCATCATGAACGAGCACGGACTAGCCGTGCCGCATTGGCCGGTCGAGTGGGGCGGCCAGGACTGGACGCCGGTGCAGCGGCATCTGTGGTCGGAGGAGATGCTGCTCGCGCACGTGCCGCCGCCGCTGGCGTTCAACAGCGCGATGGTCGGTCCGGTGATCGCCACGTTCGGCAGCGAGGACCTCAAGGCCCGCTTCCTGCCCAAGACGGCCAACCTCGACATCTGGTGGTGCCAGGGCTTCTCCGAGCCCAACGCCGGCTCCGACCTCGCATCGCTGAAGACGACCGCGGTGCGCGAGGGTGACGACTACATCGTCAACGGCCAGAAGACGTGGACGACGCTCGCGCAGTGGGCCGACTGGATCTTCTGTCTCGTTCGCACCGACCCCGAAGCCAAGAAGCAGCGTGGCATCTCCTTCCTGCTGATCGACATGTCGACGCCCGGCGTGACCGTCCGGCCCATCCGGCTCATCGACGGTGGCTTTGAAGTCAACGAGGTGTTCTTCGAGGACGTCCGGGTGCCCGCCGACCAGCTCGTCGGTGAGGAGAACAGCGGTTGGGACTACGCGAAGTTCCTGCTCGGCAATGAGCGCACCGGTGTTGCCGCCGTGGGCCAGACGAAGGCGCGCGTGCTGCGCATCAAACGCCTGGCCGCGCAGACGAATTCGGGTGGTCGGCCGCTGCTCGACGATCCGCTCTTCCGCGCCCGCCTGACCAAGCTCGAGGTGGAGCTGACGGCGTTGGAGATGTCCGTGCTCCGTGTGCTGAACACCGAGGCGAAGATCGGTCCCGGCAAACCCGATCCCGTCTCGTCCGTCCTCAAGCTCAAGGGTTCGGAACTGCAGCAGGAGGCGACGGAGCTGCTCGTCGACGTGCTCGGTCCGTCGGGTCTGGCGTATCGCGAGAGCGCGGACGTGCCCGACGGTTTCGCCGCGTTGCCCGAGGGTGCACTCGACGCGCTGCCGACGTACTTCAACTGGCGCAAGGCGTCGATCTACAGCGGGTCGAGCGAGGTCCAGCGCACGATCATCGCCAAAGCCATCCTGAAGCTCTGAGGAGTAGTCGTGGAACTCGACCTGACCGACGAGCAGCGGATGCTCGGCGACGCCGTCAACAGCCTGCTGGACAAGCGATACGACGCGAACGCGCGGCTGAAGCTGCTGGAGTCGGACGACGGCTGGAGTCGCGAACTGTGGAAGCAGTACGCCGAGCTCGGCCTCCTCGGCCTGACCTTCGACGAGCAGTACGGCGGCGCCGGGATGGGCGTCGGCGAGCTCGCGGTCGTGATGGAGGCGTTCGGCCGCGCGCTGGTACTCGAACCGTTCCTGGCCACCGTCGTCCTCGGCGGCCAGCTCGTCGCCGCGGCCGGCACTCCGGAGCAGAAGGCCGCGTTGCTGCCGGGCGTTGCGTCCGGCGAGACGCTCCTCGCATTCGCGGCCGTTGAGCCCGGGTCGCGCTGGTCGCTCACCGACATCGCAACGACTGCGTCGCCGGCCGGCGACGGCTGGGAACTGACCGGCGAGAAGATCGCCGTGGTCGGCGGCGACAGCGCCGAGCACCTGCTGGTGACGGCGCGCACGCCCGACGACGTAGTCGGGCTGTTCCTCGTTTCCGGCGCGGACGTCGCGCGTGACACCTATCGGATGCAGGACGGACTGGGCGCGGCCGACGTGGTCCTGTCGTCCGCTCCGGCCCAGGCGCTGGGGTCGCCCGCGGACGCGCTCGACCACATCGAGTCGGTGCTCGACGTCGCCACGGCCGTCCTCTGTGCGGAGTCGGTCGGCGCCATGGACCGCATGTTGTGGCTCACCGTCGACTACCTCAAGACACGCGTGCAGTTCGGGCAGCCGATCGCGGTGTTCCAGGCGCTGCAGCATCGGGCATCGGACATGTTCGTATCGCTCGAGCAGGCGCGCAGCATGGCGCTGCTCGCTCGGCTGGCACTGGCCGACGACGACGTCGCGGAGCGGCGCCGTTCCGTGGCCGCGGCAAAGATCCAGATCGACGTCTCAGCGCGGCACATCTCGCAGGAAGCCATCCAGCTGCACGGCGGGATCGGGATGACGATGGAGTATCCGGTCGGCCACTACGCGAAGCGCACTGCGCTGATCGCCAAGACCTTCGCCGACACCGACGCGCTGGTCGAGGCAGTGGGCGCGGACGGCGGGCTCATCGCCGAGCGCTGACCGCTCGATCCACCGGCGAACCGCTTTGGCGAAGCGATCTTCCTGCGCCCGCCCGTCGAATTTCCAGCGGTGGGTAGCCCCACTTGCAGCGTGGGTAGAGAAGCGATGGGTCGCTCTGCCGGGAGCGACGTGCCTAGCGTTGAAGGAGATCCACCGTGATCGTGCTCGGAGTTGTGCTGCTCATCATCGGGTTCGTTGCAGGCGTCAACATCATCTGGACGCTCGGCATCATTGCCATTGTCGTCGGCGCGATCCTGGCCATTGTCGGGATGGGTGGCCGCGAGATCGCGGGCCGCCGCCACTGGTACTGATCCAGCTGCGTCGAAGCGTCTGATTCAGCCCATCGTCAAGGCGGCGGCTGCGCTCGTCGGGCCAGGAACGCGCTGCACCACGCCGACCCGGAGCACGTCGCGGAGTCCCGTGTCGTACCGGCGATGGCCTAGGTTCCCACCGCGCCATCACGTCCAGCGCTAGCACGTACTCGGCCAAGATCGACGGGCCTAGGCGGGCACGCTGTCGGGATCGTCCGGGCCGGGCATCGGTTCGAC
>JAOPVG010000379.1 GCA_025966255.1 Jatrophihabitans sp. | reverse complement strand
CCACTCCCGAGGAGTGGGGCCTGCGCGAGGAGAACGCCACCTGCCCGACGCGCGGCGCCGCCCTGCCGATGGGCTTCAACCGCACGCCGCACTACGTGCGCGGGCTCCTGCTCGTCGGCGACTCCGGCGGCTCGGTCAACCCGTTCAACGGCGAGGGCATCCCGTACGCGATGGACGCCGGTCGCTTCGCCGCCGAGGCGGTCGTCCAGGCCCTGGCCCGCCCCGACGGCCCCAGCCGCGAGCGGGCGCTCGAGGCCTACCCGGACCGGATGCGCGACGAGTGGGGCGCGTACTACCGCCTCGGCGGCGCGTTCGTGAAGCTCATCGGTAACCCGGCGGTGATGCGAGCCTGCACGCGGCACGGTCTGCCGCACCCGGCCCTGATGCGCTTCGTGCTCAAGCTGCTCGCCAACCTGACCGACCCGCACGACGGTGACGTGTCCGACCGCGTCATCAACGTCCTGACCCGGCTGACCCCACCCGTTCGCTAGCCATGCCCTACTTCATAGTCCGGCCACGGCGGGGACTAGCCTGTGGACCGCGCCCAGAAGCCCCGTCCGAGAAGGGAGAACAGCGCTAAATGCTCGCGCCCTATCTGCCGATCGTGCTGTTGTTCGCACTCGCCCTCGGCTTCGCAACGTTCTCCGTCGTCATCGCGCCGTACGTCGGGCCGAAGCGGTACAACAAGGCCAAGCTGGACTTCTACGAATGCGGCATCGAGCCCACGCCGCAGCCGCTCGGGCCGCACCGCTTTCCGATCAAGTACTTCCTGACGGCGATGCTGTTCATCGTCTTCGACATCGAGATCATCTTCCTGTACCCGTACGCCGTGGCGAACAAGGCGCTCGGGCTCTTCGGGCTGGTCGAGATCATTCTGTTCATCATCACCGTGTTCGTCGCTTACGCCTACGTCTGGCGCCGCGGTGGACTGGACTGGGACTGAGTTCTTATGGGTCTGGAAGAGAAACTGCCTGACGGCGTACTGCTCGCCTCGGTCGAGAAGCTCGTCAACTGGACGCGCAAGTCGTCGCTGTGGCCGGCCACGTTCGGCCTCGCCTGCTGCGCCATCGAGATGATGACGTTCGGGGCGCCGCGCTTCGACTCCGCGCGCTTCGGGATGGAGGTCTTCCGCCCCTCGCCGCGACAGGCCGACCTCATGATCGTCGCCGGGCGGGTGAGCCAGAAGATGGCGCCGGTGCTGCGTCAGATCTACGACCAGATGCCGGAGCCGAAGTGGGTGCTGGCCATGGGTGTCTGCGCGTCGTCAGGCGGGATGTTCAACAACTACGCAATCCTGCAGGGCGTCGACCACGTCGTGCCGGTGGACATGTACCTGCCGGGCTGTCCGCCGCGTCCGGAGATGTTGATCGACGCCATCCTCAAGCTGCACCACAAGATCATGAACGAGCCGCTCGGACCGAAGCGCGCCAAGCGCCTCGAGGGTCAGGACGTCGAGCTCGTCCCTTCGAGCTATAAGTACGGTCGCTGATGGGCGGACCAGTAGAGCGTCCCGTCCCCGAAGACTCGGCGCCGGAGCAGAGCGCGGCCGACGTCGCGCCGGTCACCGTCGGTCAGGGCAGCGTCGATTCGCCTTCGGGTGTCGAGCGGCACGGCATGTTCGGTGTCGCCGGCAGCGGTGACACCTCCGGATTCGGCGGGCTCGTCCGCGAGCCCTGGACGGCGCCCGGCGCGCAGCGCCCGTACGGCAGCTATTTCGACGAGATCGTCGACGGGCTGTACGAGGCCTACGCGGACGCCGCGGCCGCGATCACCAAGGTGGTCGTCGAGCGCAATGAGCTCACGCTGCACATCGCGCGCGAGCACCTCATCGGTGTGGCCACTGCGTTGCGCAACGACCCGTCGCTGCGCTTCGAACTGTGTTCCAGCGTGTCCGGCGTCGACTACCTCGGCTCGACGCACCGGTTGCACTCCGTCGCCCACCTCACGTCGATGACCTACCGCCGCCGGGTCCGCCTCGAGGTGTCGGTGTCCGTCGACGACCCGCACCTGCCGTCGCTGACCGGCCTGTACCCCGGCACGGACTGGCAGGAGCGCGAGACCTACGACATGTTCGGGATCATCTACGACGGCCACCCGTCGCTGACCCGCATCCTGATGCCCGACGACTGGGACGGCCACCCCCAGCGCAAGGACTACCCGCTGGGCGGCGTCCCGATCCAGTACAAGGGTGCCACCATTCCACCTCCAGACGAGCGGAGGGCTTACAAATGAGCCGGTTGAACTGCGGCAGGGCTTCGCTCCTGACTCCGGTTGCGCTCTGTTCCCACCAGGCGAAGCGAGGCCGGTCATGACCGACGCGTACGCGCCATCCAGAGCGACCACCGAGGGCCGGGTCTACAACCTCACCGGCGGCGACTGGGACCAGGTCTTCGGCGGCACCGATCCGATCCACGACGAGCGGCTCGTCCTCAACATGGGCCCGCAGCACCCGTCCACTCATGGCGTGCTGCGGCTCGTCCTGGAACTCGAGGGCGAGACCGTTACCGATGCCCGCGTGGTCGTCGGCTACCTGCACACCGGCATCGAGAAGAACACCGAGTACCGGACGTGGACCCAGGGCGTCACATTCCTGACCCGCGCCGACGACCTGTCGCCGTTCTACAACGAGACGGCCTATTGCCTGGGCGTCGAGCGACTGCTCGGTGTCGAGGCGCCGCCGCGCGCGCAGCTGATCCGCGTCCTGATGATGGAGATCAACCGGCTGTCGTCGCACTGGGTGTGGCTGGCCACCGGCGGTATGGAGCTCGGCGCACTGACAGCCATGACCAACGGCTTCCGGGCCCGCGAGAAGTGCCTCGACATCTTCGAGCTGATCACCGGCCTGCGGATGAACCACGCCTACATCCGTCCCGGTGGGGTCGCGCAGGATCTGCCCGACGGCTATGACGCGACTATCCGTGAGTGGATCAAGGGCCAGCGCGAGGAACTGCAGGGCGTCGACAAGTTGCTGCGCGGTCAGCCGATCTGGATCAACCGCTTGAAGGACGTCGGCTGGATCGGCGTCGAGGGCTGCATCGCGCTCGGCATCACCGGTCCGTTGCTGCGGGCCGCGGGGCTGCCGTGGGATCTGCGCAAGACCGAGCCGTACCTCGGGTACGAGACGTTCGACTTCGAGGTGCCCACGGACGACCGCGGCGACTGCTGGTCGCGCTTCGTGGTGCGGGTGGCCGAGATGTGGGAGTCGCTGAAGATCATTGAGCAGGTGCTCGATCGCCTCGAGCCCGGCGCCACGATGATCGACGATCCGAAGATCGCGTGGCCGGCGAAGCTGTCGCTCGGGCCGGACGGCCTCGGCAACTCGCTCGAGCACGTGCAAAAGATCATGAACACGTCCATGGAGTCACTGATCCATCACTTCAAGCTCGTCACGGAAGGTTTCCGTGTTCCGCCCGGGCAGGTGTACTCCAAGGTCGAGTCGCCGCGTGGTGAGCTCGGCGCGCATATCGTCAGTGACGGCGGCACCCGCCCGTACCGCGTGCACTTCCGCGAGCCGTCGTTCATCAACCTGCAGGCCGTCGCTGCGCTCTCGATCGGCGGCCTGGTGGCCGACGTGATCGCGTCCGTCGCGTCGATCGACCCGGTGATGGGTGGTTGCGACCGGTGACGAACTTCCGCACGTCGGTCATCAATCTCGATCGTCCCGGCGACCCCAGCGTCTTCGGCGAGCAGACCCGCGCCGCGGCCGCCGAGCTGATCTCGCGCTACCCGGCCGGTCAGGGCCGCTCGGCCTTGCTGCCGCTGCTGCACCTCGTGCAGTCCGAGCAGGGGTACGTCACGCCGGACGGCATCGCCTTCTGCGCCGACCTGCTCGACCTCACCAAGGCGCAGGTGGCCGCGGTCGTCACGTTCTACACGATGTACAAGCGCACGCCCACGGGCGAGTACCTGGTCAGCGTCTGCACTAACACGCTGTGCGGGATGCTCGGCGGGGACGAGATCTTCGCCGCGCTCAAGGAGCAGCTCGGCGTGGGCAACAACCAGACGACCCCCGACGGCATGGTCACGATCGAGCACGCCGAGTGCCTGGCCGCCTGCGACTACGCGCCGGTTCTCACCGTCAACTACGAGTTCTTCGACAACCAGACGATCGGCAGCGCGCGCAACATCGTCAGCCAACTGCAATCCGGCGAGCGGCCCATGCCGACGCGGGGTGCTCCGCTGTGCAGCTTCAAGCAGATGGAGCGGCAGATCGCGGGGCTGTGGGACGAGCAGGCGCTTGCGCCCGACGCCAACAGCAGCGGCGTGCCGACCGAAGCCGGCGTGAAGCTCGCGATCGAGCGCGGCGACACCGCCCCGTCCTACTCCATCGACACGTCCGCACCGGCCGAGCGGACCCCAGCCGCCGAGACCGTCAAGGCGGCCCCGGCCAGACCAGCTGAAGACGAGAAGCCGGCTCGCCCGCGGCCCAAGCGGACGACGACCCGCCGGCCCAGCAAGGGGCAGGCCGAGCAGCCCACGAGCGAGCACGACGCTCCGCTCGAGACGGCCGAGTCCGACCCGGCCAACCCGGCCGACCCCGGCACCGAGAAGGGGGACTGACATGAGCCTGACGCCTGTCCTCACCAAGCGCTTCGGCACCGCGCAGCCCTGGAAGATCGAGAACTACGAGCGCCTCGACGGCTACGCCGGACTGCGCCAGGCGCTCACCCTCCTGCCCGACGAACTGATCGCGCTGGTCAAGGACTCCAACCTGCGCGGCCGCGGTGGCGCCGGTTTCCCGACCGGCATGAAGTGGCAGTTCATCCCGCAGCCGAAGGCGGGTGAGCCGAGCAAGCCGCATTACGTCGTCATCAACGCCGACGAAGGCGAGCCCGGCACCTGCCGCGACCTGCCGCTGATGATGAACGACCCGCACTCGATGATCGAGGGCATCATCATCGCCTGCTACGCCGTGCGGGCCGAGTACGCGTTCGTCTACATCCGCGGCGAAGCTGTGCACGCGATCCGTCGCGTCGTCGGCGCCGTCAACGAAGCGCGGGCGAAGGGCTATCTCGGCAAGAATGTCCTCGGCTCCGGCTTCGACTGCGAGATCGTCGTGCATGCGGGTGCCGGCGCCTACATCTGCGGCGAGGAGACCGCGCTGCTGGACTCGCTCGAAGGCCGCCGCGGGCAGCCGCGGCTCAAACCCCCGTTCCCGGCGACGAACGGTCTGTACGACGCGCCGACGGTTGTGAACAACGTGGGCACGCTGGCGAGCGTGCCCTACATCGTGTTGGGTGGCGCCGATTGGTACAAGGCGCTCGGGCCGGAGGGCTCGCCGGGCACGTCGATCTACTCACTGTCCGGACGCGTCGCGAACCCCGGCCAGTACGAGGCGCCGATGGGCACCACGCTGCGCGAGCTGATCGGGCTGGCCGGCGGGATGAGCCGGGGCAAGGACCTCAAGTTCTGGACGCCGGGCGGGGCCTCGTGCCCGCTTCTCACCACCGAGCACCTCGACCTGCCGCTCGACTTCGACTCGGTCGTCAAGGCCGGCTCGATGAACGGCACGTCGGCCGTGATGATCTTCGACGAGGACGACTGCGTCGTGCGCGCGGTGAAGAAGTGGAGCGAGTTCTTCGAGCACGAGTCGTGCGGCAAGTGCACACCCTGTCGCGAGGGCACGTACTGGTACGTCGGCATCTACGACCGGCTCGAGAACGGCGAGGGCACCGAGGAAGACCTGGACACCCTGCTCGATCTGTCCGACAACATCCTGGGCCGCTCGTTCTGCGCGCTGGGCGACGGCGCGACGAGTTCGGTGTCCTCGTCGATCAAGTACTTCCGGGACGAGTACCTGGCTCATGTCGAGGGCCACGGTTGCCCGCACACGGCAACCCGCACGCTGGCAGGAGCGCACTGATGAGCACCCCACAACGCTCTCCACGATTCCGCGGGGGCCCCGCATGACCGCCGCACCGGAGACCAAGGAGGATCTCATCACCGTCACGATCGACGGCATCGAGATCTCCGTCCCCAAGGGCACCCTGCTCATCCGCGCGGCCGAGCAGCTCGGCATCTCCATCCCGCGCTTCTGCGACCACCCGCTACTCGACCCCGCGGGTGCCTGTCGGCAGTGCCTCGTCGAGGTCACCGACATGGGCAACGGCCGCGGTATGCCGAAGCCGGCAGCGTCCTGCACCACCACGGTCATGCCGGGCATGGTGATCAAGACCCACCTGACGTCCGCCGTCGCCGACAAGGCGCAGCAGGGCATCATGGAACTGCTGCTCATCAACCACCCGCTGGACTGCCCGATCTGCGACAAGGGCGGTGAGTGCCCGTTGCAGAACCAGGCGATGAGCAACGGCCGCGCCGACTCCCGCTTCCATGAGCCGAAGCGCACCTTCCCGAAGCCGGTCGCGATCTCCTCCAATGTGCTGCTCGACCGCGAGCGCTGCGTGCTCTGCCAGCGCTGCACCCGCTTCTCGCTGCAGATCGCAGGTGACCCGTTCATCGAGCTGCTCGAGCGCGGTCCGAATCAGCAGATCGGGACGTCGGACGAGGAGCCGTTCCAGTCCTACTTCTCCGGCAACACCGTGCAGATCTGCCCGGTCGGCGCGCTGACCG
>JAOPVG010000611.1 GCA_025966255.1 Jatrophihabitans sp. | reverse complement strand
CACATATCCATGTTCGAGCGCGGTGTCCGAGAGCTCCGCCCAGAGCGCGTCGGCGTCGCGGTCGCGCCGGGCGGTCTGGTAGCGGCGTCGTCGGCGGCCCGCGCGCGTCGCCGCCCGACTCAGCGCGAGCAGGACCAGCACGACGAGTCCGGCCACGACCCAGATGAGCGGCGCGATCGAATCCGAGCCGGACGAGGTGTTCGTCGGCGCGGCCGCATTCGAGTTCGCGGCCGAGGTCGGCCGGCTGACCGGGCGCGACGTCGGCGCCACATTGGACGTCGGCGCAGTCGTGGCGCCGCTCGAGTACGAGTGCGGCGCCCAGGCGAGGTCGGACTTGGCGCCACCCGCGAGCCCCGTGGTGGGCGTCGGGTCGAACGGGACCCAGCCGAGGCCGGCGAAGTAGGCCTCCACCCACGCGTGGGCGTCTGACGTCGTGACGGTGAAGTTGCCGTTCCGGTCGGGGACCGAATGCATGTAGCCGAGCACCACGCGGGAGGGCACTCCGGCGGCGCGCAACATGATGCTCATCGCCGCGGCGTACTGCTGGCAGTAGCCCCGCCGCTTCTGTAGGAAGTCGACCAGCGCACTGCCCGAGTCGCCGGTCGTCGTCTTCAGGTCGTAGGTGAAGTCGTTCTGCGGGTTGGCGAAAAAGTCGCTGATCGCCCGGGCCTTCGCGTACGGGGTGGTCTTTCCCCTGGTCTGCGCCGCCACGAGGTCTCGCGCGTACTGCGGCAGATCCGGCGGGACCTGGAGGAACTGGCTGAGCTCCGGGCCGGAGGCGCCAGTGGCGGACGACAGCTGGTCGACGGTCGGCGCCGGTTGCGAGAACTGCTCGGTGATGGTCTGGCCGCTGTGCACGCGATCGCCGAGCAGGAGCTGATCCTGCGGACTCCAGGTAGTGGCCGCGCTGACGCCGATCACCCCGTTCGGGATCGAGAACGACGGGGTGTTGCCGGTGAGGCCGGCGACCTTCAGCTGCGCCTCCATGGTCACCGAGTCCGCGCCGGTGCCCGCGGGGGGCTCAGTGCCGAAGGAGGTTTCGTCCATCCGTTCGGTGTTGCCGTGGCTGTCGACCTCCCAGCCGACATCGTTCTTGTACTTGGACAGCACGTTCACCCGGATGTAGAACGGCTGCACGTCGCCCGCTGAGGTCATGTGGACGTCCAGCAGCTTGACCGGCTTGGGGCGGTTGAGCTGGCCCTGGAGGGCCGCGAACGGGCTGATCGAGCCACCGCCACTGCCGCCGAAGCCGCCGATCCCACCGCCGCCGTCGTGGAACGCATCGGCGATGAAGTTGCGCGATTGGCCGGGCACCAGCAGGGGCAACACGACGGCCGCGGCGATGGCGACCGCGGCGATGCGCTGCGTCGACACCGCGAGCGCCGTTCGGCCCCGCCCCGCGCCCGGTGCGTGCACACGTCGGCCCCAACCGTCGAGATCATCCCCGGCGTCGAGCGCCAACAGGATCAGATAGCCGGCCGCCGCCACGGCGAACCAGAGCCACGCCACCGGATGGCGGGGCACCGCCCCGGCCACGGTGTACACGACCAGCAGGGGCACCCCGGCGAGCGCGCCGCGGCGGCCGACCACGGCGATCAGGTCGATCAGGGCCGCGAGCAGGCCGAGCAGGGCACAGATCACGAGCCGCACCGCGATCGTGGTGTGGACGGGCGCGACTTCGTCGCGAGTCGTGTGGTGCAGGTCGGTCATCAGCAGCGACAGATCGTGCCAGGTGCGCGTCGTCGGGATGAAGCCGGCCCAGGCGTGCTGGTGGACGTAGCGCAGGGTCAGCCATGGGACGAGCAGGATGATGCCGGGCCAGATGTCGAGTGCGCTCGGCGGGCGGCGCAGCCGAAGCAAAGCGGCCGGACCGACCACCACGAGCATCGTCAACCAAGCGTCGATCAGCCAGCCGTAGTCGGAGAACAGGCCCTTGAGCGGCACCATGCCGAGGGCGCTCGCGAGCAGGGCGAGCAGCGTGCGCTTGGTGGCCAGCCGGTCGGGGGCCTTGGTGCCGGCGTGGGTCGCGGTCATCGTCGCACCGCCGCCGTGCGGCCCGACGTCGTGAAGCCGGCCAGCAGCACCTGCCACACCTGCGCCGTGGTCGAGCCCTGGCCGACGACGGTGACCCGCCAACCGGCGCTGCGAAGCACGGCCGCAGCGCCTTCGGTCTCGGACGGGGCCGAGCCGTCGCCAAGATCGCGATCCGGTCCGGCCGCCCAGGTGTCGACGTCCAGCAGCAGAGCGAAGGCGGGGGAGGACCGGCCGCGCGGATGTGCGTCGGCGAGCAGGCGCAGCGCGGGTGGGTCGAGGCGGCCGAGGAGCGCGACCAGCGCCGAATCGCGTGCAGCGGCGCGCAGCAACCCGGCGATGGGCCCGAAGTCGGAGTGGCTCACCGGCTGGACGCACGCAAGGTGGGTGGACAACAAACCGGAGTCCCCGAAGCGGAGTCGTTCCGGCTGCATCGGGTCGGCGATCAAGCCGACGTCCCGGCCGGCTCGCATCGCCTGGCTGCCGATGCTGGCCGCGGCGCTGACGGCCCACTCCAGGCTGCTGGTGAGCCGCGGGTCCAGCCCCTCCAGCATGTCGTCCGGTGCCACCGCGTGGGCGGCCGCCCGCAGGTCGAGCAGCACGGTCGTCTGCGCGCGCCACGGCCGTTCCTCCTGACGCACCATCAACGCGCCGGTGCGGGCCGACGAGCGCCAGTGGATCTTGCGGAGGTCGTCGCCGATGCGGTACTCGCGGGTCGACGCGTCGTCGGCGCCGTGGGAGCCGATCGAGTGGCTGCCCGAGCTCTCGCCAAGATCGTCCGAGCGAGCCGGTTCGACCGGCGGCAACCGGTCGACCACGGGCGTCACCACGAACTCGGTCGTGGCCGTGAACGACCGAGTGAGGTCGATCATGTGGAACGGATCGCTGAGCCGGATCCGCAGCGGCCCGGCTCGGTAACGCCCGCGGCCGAGGTTCGGCATCCGGTAGGACACGGTGCGCACCTCGTGGCTGCCCAGCGAATCGAGCACGAACCGGGCCCGCCCCGCGAAGCGGTCGGGCAACTGGTCCTCGAGCATCAGCGCGCCGGTGGGCAGCAGCGACCGGTTGGTGATCGTCAGGTGCGCGGTGACCGATTGCCCGGCCGCCGCCCGCGGCGGGTCGACGCTGCGGCGGTTCGCCACGCGGACCCGAGAGCGGTGCACGACGACGGCGGCGGCACACGGCACGGCCGCGGCCAGCACGCCGGCGCGGACGAGGTCAGTCTCGCCGAGCAGCACGCCGCAGAGCACCGCGGTGATGCCGGCCGCGAGCAGGCAGCTGGCTCGAGTGGTGAATCCCGCGCGGCGCCGAGCCATACCTCAGCGGGTTCCGTGCGTGGCGGCGGCGGCGGCCTCGGCCGGGATGGGCGTCACTTGCGCGATACGACCGAGTATGTCGCCGGTCGTGCGGCCCGCGACATGCGCTTCGGCCGTCAGCAGCAACCGATGGCCCATGACCGGGGAGATCAGGTATTGCAGATCGTCGGGAATGACGTACTCGCGTCCGCCCAGCGCGGCCCACGCCTTCGCCGCCCGCAGCAGCTGCAGCGTGGCGCGGGGGGACGCGCCGAGCCGGATCTCGCTCGCCCGGCGCGTGGCCTCGGCGAGATCGACGGCGTAGGCCTTGATAGCTTCGGACACGTACACCCGACGCACCGCGCCGATCAACGACCGGATCTCGGTGGCGTCCGAGACCGGCCGCAGGGTCTCGAGCGGGTCCAGCGCGGCGTGCTCGCTCAGCATCGCGATCTCGGCGTTGCGGTCGGGATAGCCCATGGAGATTCGCGCGGTGAACCGGTCACGTTGGGCCTCAGGCAGCGGGTACGTGCCTTCCATGTCCACCGGGTTCTGGGTGGCCAGCACCATGAACGGCGCTTCGAGGCGATAGGTGACGCCGTCGACAGTGACCTGCCGTTCCTCCATGCACTCGAGGAGGGCGGCCTGGGTCTTGGGGGAAGCGCGGTTGATCTCGTCGCCGACGACGATGTTCGCGAAGACCGGCCCGGGCTTGAACTCGAAGTCACGGTCCTCGGAGTTGTAGACGCTGACGCCGGTGATGTCGCTCGGCAGGAGGTCGGGCGTGAACTGGATGCGCCGCACCGAGCAGTCGATCGAGCGGGCGAGGGCCTTCGCGTACTTCGTCTTGCCCACCCCGGGCACGTCCTCGATGAGGAGATGCCCTTCGGCGAGTAACACCGCGAGGCCCATCAGCACGGCCTGGTGCTTGCCCTCGATGACCTGCTCGATATTGGCCCCGATGCGGGCTCCGGCGTCGCGGACGGCGGAAACGGCGGTAGCAGTGGGCACGGTGTCTGCGCCGGCATGCCGGGCCGCGGGATGGAGGTCGTCCACGTATGCGTCCTTCGGTCTCGAGCGCGGGGTGCCGCGCAACACGAGTATGCCGATTGAGGGGCGACCAAGGCACTCCCGGGGATCACCAACCCGCCCTCAGGCCATCACTGTCCGATCTCGGTGGGTCTGTCCCGCCGCTGCTTCGACGCGCCTGAAGAGGTGATTGACGGTGGCATGTTGTGGGTTACAGTGGGGTCCAGTGGGGAGAGTTGGCGACGATCGGCGCTGATCTCCCCGAATCGCGGTGGCGGAGGTGAGGGCCGATGTTCCTCGGCACCCACACGCCGCGCCTCGACGACAAGGGCCGCCTGGCGCTGCCTGCTCGATTTCGGCCGGACCTGGAAGGAGGACTGGTGATCTGCAAAGGACAGGACCGGTGCCTCTACGTCTTCCCGGTCACCGAGTTCAGCCGGGTCACCGACGCCCTGCGCAGCGCGCCCGTGACCGACCGCCGAGTGCGGGACTACGGCCGGGTGCTGTTTGCCAGCGCGTCCAACGAAACCCCTGACGGGCAGGGTCGGATCACCGTGCCGCCGACACTGCGCTTGTATGCCGGCCTCACCAAGGACTGCGTCGTCATCGGCGCCAACACCCGCATCGAGGTGTGGGACGCCGCGGCCTGGCAGGAGTACCTCGAGGCCACCGAACCCGCGTTCGCCGACATCGCCGAGGAGGTGCTGCCCGGAGTCCTCTGACGAGTTCGCCGACCCGCCGAGCGGATCCACGTTGGATCCGGCCTCCTCCCGTCCACCTCCTGGCGCCACTTCCCCGGCGCCAGGCGGGACGGGCGGGGACCAGATACAACGTCCCTCCACCAGTCCCCACCACGGGCCGCGCCCCGTCAGATCCCTGACCGAACACCGCGAGAGAGCAGCGCAGATGGCCGACCGGGAGGAAACCCCGCGCGCAGGTGGCGCGACGCCGCCGGCCGCTCACGTCCCGGTGCTGCTCGAGCGGGTGCTGACGCTGCTCGGGCCGGCGCTCGCCGACCGGCCGGCCGTCGCCGTCGACGCGACCCTCGGGCTCGGTGGCCACGCGGAGGCGCTGCTAGCGGCCCATCCCCAGCTCACCCTCGTCGGACTCGACCGCGATTCCGCCGCCCTGGCCCGCAGCCGGGAGCGCCTGGCGCCCTACGCCGGACGTATCCATCTCGTGCACGCCGTCTACGACCGCATGCCGGAGGTGCTCGACGAGCTCGGCTTCAGCGGCGTCGACGGAGTGCTGTTCGACCTCGGGGTGTCCTCGATGCAGCTCGACGTCGCCGAGCGCGGCTTCGCCTACGCGCAGGACGCACCCCTGGATATGCGCATGGACCAGGAATCCGGCGTTACCGCCGACGACGTGGTGAACGAGTACTCCGTGCGTGAACTCGCCCGCATCCTGCGGGAGTACGGGGAGGAGCGGTTCGCTTTGCGGATCGCACAAGCCATCGATCGCGAGCGCCGGGTGGCCCCGCTCCGGTCAACTGCTCAGCTGGCCGAACTGGTGCGTCAGGCGATCCCCGCCGCGACACGCCGGCGCGGGGGCCACCCAGCCAAACGAACCTTCCAGGCGTTGCGCATCGAGGTGAACGGTGAGCTCGACGCGGTGCGCGCGGCCGTGCCGGCCGCCCTGGACCGGTTGCAGGTCGGCGGGCGGATCGTCGCGCTCGCCTACCACTCCTTGGAGGATCGGATCGTCAAGCAGGCCTTCGCGGCGCTGGCGAGCGACACGACGCCAGCGGACCTGCCGGTGATGCTGCCGGA
>JAOPVG010000585.1 GCA_025966255.1 Jatrophihabitans sp. | reverse complement strand
CCGACGGGAGACCAACCCGGACGACCTCTCCGGCATGATCGCCGCCCAGGGCGTGCTGACCAGCCGGGGCGGCAAGACCTCCCACGCCGCCGTCGTCGCCCGCGGCATGGGCAAGACGTGCGTCTGCGGCGCCGAGGAGCTCGAGGTCTCGACGTCCGGGAAGACCATCACGCTGAAGGACGGCTCCGTCGTCAACGAGGGGGACGTGCTGTCCATCGACGGCACCTCCGGCGAGGTCTTCCTCGGTGAGGTCGCCGTCGCGCCGTCGCCGGTCGTGGAGTACTTCGAGACCGGCGCGACCGGGGACGACGACCTGGTGCTGGCCGTGGACCGGCTCATCGGTCACGCCGACGGCGCCCGCCGGCTGCGGGTGCGCACCAACGCCGACACCGGCGAGGACGCGGCGCGGGCGCGGCGCTTCGGCGCGGAGGGCATCGGCCTGTGCCGCACCGAGCACATGTTCCTCGGCGAACGTCGGGTGTACGTGGAGCGCCTCGTCCTGGCCGACACCGACGCCGAGCGGGCCGAAGCGCTGGCCGCGCTGCTACCCCTGCAACGCGCCGACTTCGTGGGTCTGTTCGCGGGGATGGATGGGGTCCCCGTCACGATCCGGCTCATCGATCCGCCGCTGCACGAGTTCCTCCCCGACCGCACCGAGCTGGCCGTCCGGGTCGCGCTCGCGAACGCAACGGGTGCGGCCGACGCGCATGACGTCCGACTGCTGGCCGCGCTGGAACGCTTGCACGAAGTCAACCCGATGCTCGGGCTGCGTGGTGTACGCCTCGGCTTCGTCGTACCCGGGCTGTTCGCCATGCAGACTCGGGCCGTCGTCGAGGCCACCCTCGACGCGCGTCGCCGGGGTCACGACCCGCGCCCGGAGATCATGGTGCCGCTCGTGGCCACCGTCGCCGAGCTCGACATCACCCGCCGCGAGCTGGCCGAGGTCATCGCCCAGGTGACGCTCGAGGCCGGCCAGGATCTCCGTATCCCGATCGGCACCATGATCGAGTTGCCGCGGGCCGCGCTGACCGCGGGACCCATCGCGGCGGCCGCTGACTTCTTCTCCTTCGGCACCAACGACCTGACTCAGACAGCGTGGGGACTCAGCCGCGACGACGTCGAAGGATCCTTCTTCCCCTCGTACTTCAAGGCTCGCGTGCTCGACGTCTCGCCGTTCGAGTCGCTCGATCGGGCCGGCGTGGGCCGCTTGATCCGTATCGCCGTCGACGAGGGCAGGCAGGTCAAACCGCACCTGCCGATCGGCGTGTGCGGCGAGCACGGTGGTGATCCCGACTCGATCCATTTCTTCGACGAGGTCGGGGTGGACTACGTGTCCTGCTCGCCGTTCCGGGTGCCCGTCGCAAGGCTCGAGGCAGCTCGGGCCGCGGTCACCGACACCGTCCCAAACCGGCAAGACCCAAGAAAGGACTCAGCATGAGCACCAAGATCGGAATCAACGGCTTCGGCCGCATCGGACGCGACTACCTGCGCTTCGTGCTCGCGTCCGACGACCTCGAGGTCGTCGCCATCAATGACGTCACCGATTGCACGACGCTCGCCCGGCTGCTGCGCTACGACAGCACCTTCGGCCCGCTGCACCGCGACGTCGAGGACCTCGGCGACGCGATTGCCGTGGACGGGCACAAGATCGCGGTCAGCGCGGTGCGCGACCCTGCGCAGATTCCGTGGCAACAGCACGGCGTCGAGGTGGTCATCGAGTCCACCGGCAAGTTCCGCACCCGCGAGACCGCGGGCGCTCATCTCACCGCCGGCGTCAAGAAGGTGCTCATCTCCGCACCGGGGAAGGGAGTCGACGCCACGATCGTGCTGGGCGTCAACGAGGAGACCTACGATCCGGCCCGTCACCACGTGATCTCCAACGCCTCGTGCACCACGAACTGCGTCGCGCCGATGGTGAAGGTGCTCCACGACAGCTTCGGCATCGAGCAGGGCTACATGACCACCGTCCACGCGTACACCAACGACCAGAACATCCTCGACGGGCCGCACAAGGACCCGCGCCGGGCCCGTGCTGCCGCCGTGAACATCATCCCGACCACGACCGGCGCGGCGCGCGCCGTGGGCGAGGTACTGCCCGAGATGAAGGGACGCCTCGACGGTGTCTCGCTGCGCGTCCCGGTCGTCGACGGTTCGCTCGTGGATCTCGCTGTCCTGCTGGACCGTGAAGCGACGGTCGCCGAAGTGAATGCCGCCTTCGAGGCCGCGAGTGCGTCCGGGCCGCTGGCCGGCCGGCTGCGCTACACGACCGACCCGATCGTCTCGACCGATGTCGTCGGCGACTCCGCGTCCTGCCTGTTCGACTCGAGCCTCACGCAGGCCGCCGGCCGGTTGGTCAAGGTATTCGGCTGGTACGACAACGAGTGGGGATACACCGCTCGGCTCGTGGACCTGACCCGGCTCGTTGCAGCGGGTGGTTGAGATGCCTGTCGCCGCCACCCCGTCCGTCGCGACCACCCTGAGCCGGGCCGCGACCCGAGCGGCCCTCGCGCCGTCGGTGCACAACACCCAGCCGTGGCACTTCGTCGTGCGGCACAACTACATCGAGATCTGGTCCGATACGAGCCGGCAGCTGAAGGTGCTCGATCCGCGAGCACGGCAGCTGATGATCAGCTGCGGGTGCGCCGTGTTCAACGCATGTGTCGCGATCGCTGCGGCCGGGTTCGAGCCAATGGTCGCTCGCTTTCCGGATCCGCTGATCCCCGAACTGCTCGCCCGCATCTCGCTGGGCGACGCCCGCGACTGGGTGCCGATCGGCGCGCTCGATCCGGCCATCGACGACCGTCGCACCAACCGTCGAGCGTTCGCCGATGAGCCCGTTCCCGCCAGCGTCATCTACGACCTCGTAGAGGCGGCACGGTCGGAGTTCGCCCAGCTGATCCCGATCACTGCACCGCAACTCAGAACCGCAGTGGCCCAACTCAGCCGTCATGCCGACCAGGTCCAGGCCGCCGATCCGGCGTATCTGGCCGAGTTGCTGGATTGGACGACCGACGACCCACGTCGCAATGACGGTGTGCAGGCGGCGAGCGTCCCCTATGCCGGCCCGATGTCCGTCGCCCACGACGGCATCCCGATCCGAGCCTTCGACGTGCGTGGCATGGGTTGGCTGCCGTCCTCGAGTCACTCCGATGCCGACCAATGCCTGCTCCTGCTGGCTGCCGCCGACGACGGCCCGGAGTCCTGGTTGCGCACCGGCGAGGCGTTGGAGCACGTCTGGCTCGAACTCACCCGGCGCGGCTACGCGGCCAGCCCGCTGAACCAGCTCATCGAGGTGCCGCACACCCACGAGCAGCTGCGCGCGACCCTTCAGCTGGATCTCCACCCGCAGATCCTGCTGCGGGTCGGGCTAGCGCCCAATGCAGTGCGGACTCCGCGGCGGCCGTGGGGCGACGTCATCAGTGGCGCGGCAGCAAGCGACGTCGAATGATCGAGGTACGGACCTCAGCAAGCGCCTAGGTGATCGACTTGATCGGACTCCACGACGTCGCCGACCCGACCGAACCTCCGCCAATGATCATGAACGAGGCCTACGGAACGAGCACCACCTTGCCGCCGGGGTGACCGCCGTCGATGAGCCGGTGCGCCTGCGGCGCCTCGGCAAAGGAGAACACTGCCGCCACAGTCGTCGTCAGCTCACCGCGAGCCAATTGGTCGACGGCCCGGGCGAGGTCCTCGGCCGGCCGCCCGCCGTCGCCACCGGAGAACACGACGCCGAGGCTGTATGCGGCGGGGTCGGCGAGGGTGACGATCCGCTCGGTGCCGCCCCGCAGCTCGATCGAGTCGGGCAGGGCTCCCTGGCCGGCGACATCGAGTACCGCGTCGATCCCGTTCGGGGCGAGGGCACGGACCCGCTCGACGAGCCCCGGCCCGTATACCGTCGGGGTGGCGCCGAGCGCGCGCACCCGCTCCTGGTTGGCCGAGGACGCGGTTCCGATGACCGTAGCGCCGCGGGCGACGGCGAATTGCACGGCGACGGCGCCGACCGCGCCGCTCGCGCCGTGGATGAGCAGCGTGTCCCCGGCGCCGACGTTGAGCAGGCCGAGACCGCGGGTCGCGGCCTCCACGGCGACCGGGAGGGTGACGGCGGCCGGGAAATCCACGCTGTCGGGCAGCGCCGTGTAGGCGGTGGCGAGGGCGTATTCGGCGTAAGACCCCGTTGGCGCGTCGGCCCAGCCGACGACCCGGTCACCGGCGGCCACATCGGTGACGCCGTCGCCGAGAGCGGCCACGACCCCGGCGACCTCGAAGCCGAGCA
>JAOPVG010000577.1 GCA_025966255.1 Jatrophihabitans sp. | reverse complement strand
GCGCCGAGGACGGCTGCCTCGGTCTCGTCGGTGAGCCTGACGAAGTACTCAGCGGAGTGGTTGGTGACCAGGCACTCCCGGGGCCCCTCCGGCCGGGGGGCCCACAGCGGCTTGTCGCCGATGGCGGAGCGGTAGATCTCTCCCAGTGTGATCTGGTCCGCGGGCCGGCCGAGGCGGACACCTCCGCTGCGGCCTTTGATGGAGGCGACGAGGCCGTCCTGCACCAACGGGACCATCAGCTTGCGCACCAGGCTCGGGTTGGTGCTCAGGCTCCGGGCGAGCTGGGTCGAGCTGAGGACGGGACTGCCCTGTTCCTCGGCATGGCCCAGTAGGAGCATGGCCTTCAGTGCGCTGGAGAACCTCACGTCCAGCATGCTCGTACCCCCTCACGTCTCTCTCGTGGTCCGGGTGGCTCCCGTCCCTCCAATATAGCAACTTTTACAGTTGCATTTCTCTCCCAGTCATATGTACTTTTCACTAGTGCAGATTATGTACCCGACGAAGGACCACAGAGAGAACCGGAGAACACCATGAGTACTGAGAACGAGATCAAGCAGCTCGTGTCGCTATACACCCGGGCCGCGGACCGTCGCGACGGCGCGGCGATGGCCGCGCTCTACGAGGCCGACGCGGTTGTCGAGGTCAGCTATCACGGACCGAATGGGCTAGACGATGGGGAACCGCTGGGGAAACTCACCGGCTCCGAGCAGATCGAACAGGCCATGACCGTGGCGATGGCGCCGCACCCGCCCCTGGGCTGGAGCCACCACACCACCTACGACCACCTGGTCAGCATCGACGGCGACGAGGCCAGCATCGAAACCCAGTTCATCACCTACAACGTCGTCGGAATCAAGAGGCCCGAGGGCGGGTGGGCCGCCGGCACCTTCGGCGCTCAGGGCAGCATCAAGCCCATCGAGTCCGGGTACTACCGATTCAGCTTCCGTCGCACCGACGGAACCTGGCGCATCAGCCATCAGGAAGTCATCCACGACATCCCCTACGTTTTCTGATCACCCCGCGGCCTCCGCAGCCCCGACGGCGGGCTGTGGAGGCCCTGGACTTCAGGCAATGCAGCCCTCAAACAGGAGGTCATCGCAGGCATGGCAACACTGGGACTGGTCGGCCGTGGAAGCACACCTAGGCGTCCCGGCATCGGTCCCGGAACCTCAGGGAGTTGCTGGAAGCCGGCTGTCTTGTAGGTGGCGACGGCGCCGACATTGAGGCTCGGGGTACAGACGATCGCGCTCGACGAGCCCAGCTCCTGAAGTGCGGCCGCCGCGGCGACGGTGATCGCCTTGCCGTAGCCGTAGCCGCGATGGTCGCGGTGCACGTGGCGAGTATCGACACGGCGCAGCGTACGGACGATCATCAGGCGCATCCGCTGCAACCAGGAGGACCGCATGCGCGCCACACGCATTATGGCCAACCTTCGAGTGGCTGACGTCGAGGCAAGTAGGAGCTTCTACACCGACTACCTCGGGCTGAGTACCGAGGAGTTCAACCTGGGATGGGTGGCCCGCTACAGCTCTCCCGACAGCAGGGCGAACGTCCAGCTCGTAACGCGCGACGCAACCGCACCCGAAGACTCGGTCATCTCCGTCCACACGGATGACGTCGAAGGTGCTTATGCGGAAGCTCAGAAACTCGGCTACGAGATCGTGCACCCGATAACGACCGAGCCATGGGGGGTGCGCCGGTTCTTTGTCCGAGCGCCGGACGGCAACGTCATCAACATCGTGAGCCATCGCGACTGACGTCCGCGCGCACGGACTCGACGGAAAATCAACTCTGTCCGTTGTGTCCGGATTGGCCGTACAGTCAATGCTCCGCTCGACTCGGTCCTGAGTCATCACGCTGGGGGCAACAGTGCAACGAGGCGTTGGACGTTCCGTCCGGTCCGTCATCACCACCCTGACGGCAATCGTCGTCCTGGTCTTCGGAGCGGTCTTCGGAGCGGCCTTCGGGGCGGCGACGAGCGCGCAGGCCCGTCCCGCAGATCGACCCGGGCCAAGCGGGGACGGCTCGCAGCCGCTGCCGGGCTACACGATCTCCAACCCACCGCTGACCCCACTGACCGCCGGTGGCGCACCGACCACAGTCACCCAGGGCGTCTACGAACACGCCGCGTTCGACCTCGAGGTACCGGCGCACTGGAACGGTCAGCTCGTCATGTGGGCGCACGGCTACCGCGGTGAGGGCACGGTGCTGACCGTCGACCCGCCGAACTACGGGCTGCGTCAGACACTCGTCGACGAGGGATACGCGTGGGCCGCGTCCAGCTACACCGACAACGGCTACGACGTCCGCTCCGGCGTCATCTCCGAACACGATCTCGCCCAGCACGTGGGCGCGCTGTTGCACCGCCGGCCGGTGCGGACCTACATCGTGGGCGTCTCGATGGGCGGGCAGGTCATCGGCCGCTCGCTGGAGCAGTATCCCGATTTCTACGCCGGTGCGCTGCCGATGTGCGGCGTACTCGGCGACGACCGGCTCTTCGACTTCTTCACCGACTACAACCTCGTCGCACAAGATCTCGCCGGCGTCCGCGCCTACCCCTTCCCGGACGACTATCAGACGACCGCCGTACCGACCATCGAATCCAAGCTCGGCATCGATCACCTCGCGCGGGGGCAGAGCCCGACCAACCCGCTGGGCCAGCAGCTGCAGGCGATCACCGTGCAACAGTCGGGCGGCCCGCGGCCCGGTGCCGACGCCTCGTTCTCGATCTGGAAGGACTTCCTGTTCTCCCTCGGCAAGCCCGACAACGGCGGGACGCTCGCGCAGAACCCCGGCCGCGTGGCCCAGAACGTGCTCACCCGTTACACGCCGAACTCGCCGGTCGATGTGAACCGGACGGTACAACGCGTCGTCCCGACCGACCTGCGCGCGCGGCTGACCCTGGACCTGACGCAGATCCCGCGCATCGTCGGTGATCCACGGGTTCCGGTGCTCACGCTGCACGGTCTGGGCGACATGTTCGTCCCGTTCTCGATGGAAGAGGCCTACGCCCAGCGGGTCGCGTGGCACGGCGAGTCGAACCTGCTCGTGCAACGCGCCGTCCGCGAAGCCGGTCACTGCGAATACACGCCGGTCGAGGTCGGCCAGGCCTGGGCGGACCTGCAGAAGTGGGTCGAGAGCCGCGCTCACCACGGGCAGCCCGTGGCGCGGCCGGCCGGCGATGTCGTGACCGATCCGCGGGTGGTTGCGGCGCCGACATACGGCTGCCGCTTCACCGACCAGACGGCCTATGCCGATCCGACCCACTTCCCGACGCGAGCGTTGTTCGCCCCGTGCGCGACGACCGGCTGACGGATAGACCTGGCCCGTCCGCAGACCAGCAGCCGGCCGGCGCCGCCCGACACCTATCCGCCCGCTACGAGCCTCGACGCGTCGCCAAGTACGCGACGCAGCCGAGCGCGAGCACCGCGACGCCGGACAGTACCGACACCGCGGGCAGGCTCACCGCGAGGATCGCGCAGCCGAGCAGGCCGAGGACGGGCAGCCAGCGCGGCGGACGCCGTTCCGCCGCCGTCAGCGTGAAGGCACTGGCGTTCGCGATGCCGTAGTACACGAGCACCCCGAAGGAGGAGAAACCGATCGCCGAGCGCAGATCCGTCGTCAGGACGAGGACGAGCACCATCACCCCGACGGCCACCTCGGCGTGCTGCGGGACGCCAAGACGGGGGTGAACATCGGCCAAGGCCGACGGCAGGTACCGATCACGGGCCAGGGCCAGCGTCGTCCGCGAGACACCGAGAAGCAGGGCCAGCAGCGAACCGAGTGACGCCAGCGCGCCGCCCACCTGCACGGCCGGCCCGAGCCAGTGCAAGCTACCCGCCTCGACCGCCGTTCGCAGCGGCGCGGTCGAGCCGGCCAGCGCCGGCGCCCCCGCCGCCAACAGCGCGGCCAGCGCGACGGCCGCGTAGACCACCACCGTGATCGCCAGCGCCACCGTGATCGCCCGCGGGATCGTGCGGGCGGGTTCGCGTACCTCCTCGCCGAGTGTGGCGATGCGCGCATAACCGGCGAAGGCGAAGAACAGCAGCCCGCCCGCCTGCAGGACGCCATGCACGCCGCTGCCCGGAAAGGGGCTGAGCCGCGCCGGCGATGCGGTCCCGCCGGCCAGACACGCCACCACCACCGCTGCGAGCACCAGCAGGACGAGGGACACGATCACCCGCGTTGCCCACGCCGACTTCTGCACGCCACGCAGGGTCAGCGCCGTGAGGGCGACCACGGCCACCGCCCCGACGAGACGCAGGTGCGACGGCGCCGCGTACGACGCGAACGTCAGGGCCATGGCCGCACAACTTGCCGTCTTGCCGACCACGAACGACCATCCGGCGAGGTAGCCCCAGAACGGTCCCAGCCGCCGCCGGCCGTATACATAAGTGCCGCCGGACTCCGGATACAGCGCGGCCAGCCGGGCCGAGGAGGTCGCGTTGCAGTATGCGACGACGGCCGCGATGGCGAGGCCGAGCAGCAGGCCGGGACCGGCGGCGCGGGCGGCCGGCGCGAGTGCGGCGAACACTCCGGCCCCGAGCATTGACCCGAGCCCGACGACGACCGCGTCACCGACGCCCAGGCGCCTCCGGAGGGATGCGGTCACCGGTGAATTGTCGGCTATGGACGACGAGCTAGGTATGCCGGGCGGCCAACGCTCAGATAACGGACAACGTGCCATTCTCTGTCCAAACCCGCCGAAGACGCCTCGCGCCGCCGGCACCGCAGCGCCCCCGGCGCCCGACCTCGAGGTGGTCATGGTGAAGTCCCCGTCCGAGCAGACGCGGCCGCGGCGCCGGCTACTCGCCGTCCTGAGCACCGTCCTGTTTCCCGCCCTGGCCCTGAGTGTCGCGGTGCCGGCTGCAGCGCAGCCGGCGCGTCCGACCGCCGGCCTCGGCTCGTTCGTCGACTTCGGCTGCGCCAACCCGGCGAACCGGCTCGTCCAGTCACTGCTGCCCGCGGCGCATCCGCGCGTTGCGTCCGCAGTCACCTGCTTCGGCAAGGTGCGCTCCGGGCACGGCGCGCGCGGGCCGGCCATCACCAAGGGTCCGCTCGGACTCGGCCCGACGCAGATCCAGTCCGCGTACAAGCTCGCCGGTCTGCACGCGAACGGGCGCACTGTCGCGATCGTCGATGCCTACGACGATCCGAAGGCAGAGGCCGACCTCGCGAAGTACCGCGCCGCGTACGGCCTGCCGCCGTGCACGACCGCCAACGGCTGCTTCCGCAAGGTGAACGAGAACGGCGCCGCCAGCCCGCTGCCGAAGGGCGACTACGGCTGGGCCGAGGAGATCAGCCTCGATCTGGACGCCGTGTCGGCCGCGTGCCCGGACTGCCACATCCTGCTCGTCGAAGCCAGTGCTCCCCAGGACGGGCCGCTCATGACGGCCGTCGACACCGCGGTGCGGCTCGGCGCGGTGGCCGTCTCCAACAGTTACGGCGGCGCCGAGGACAGCACGATCCTGGCCGCCGACGCGCACCTGAATCACCCCGGTGTCGCCATCACCGCATCGACCGGTGACTCCGGCTACGGCGTGTCGTGGCCGGCGTCCTCGCCGTACGTCACGGCGGTCGGTGGGACGACGCTCACGGCCGCGAGCAATGCCCGCGGCTGGACGGAGAAGGTGTGGTCGGGCGCCGGCAGTGGCTGCTCGCAGTTCGAGCCGAAGCCGTCGTGGCAGACCGACCCGGGCTGTGCGCGACGCACGGTGGGCGACGTCTCCGCGGTCGCGGATCCGGCCTCCGGCCTGGGTGTCTACGACACGTACAACAACTGCTCGGTGGCTTCGCTGTGCGACACGCTGATCTCGCTCGGTCTGGCCCAGGGGCTCAACGGTTGGGCGCAGGTCGGCGGCACCAGCCTGTCGTCACCGCTGGTCGCGTCGGTCTACGCGTTGGCCGGCAACTCGGTGACGGCCGGGTCGTACCCGTACGCGCACGCGGGCGCGTTGTTCGACGTGACGACCGGCTCGAACGGCAGCTGTGGCGGCAGTTACCT
>JAOPVG010000533.1 GCA_025966255.1 Jatrophihabitans sp. | reverse complement strand
GAAATACGTGATGTCACATAGATCCGGGCAAAGCGTTGTTCAGGTGGTCACCTCATCACTGGGCGGGTATTTTCCGGAACGTGACTCCGGAGGAACGCGCACGGGCAGGACGGGCGGTTGCGCAACGTATCGCCGATCTGTCATTGACGTTTACCGCTGTCACAGCAAACGCCGGGATCGATCCGAAGACTCTTCGCGGGATCGTCAGTGGGGCTCGGTGGCCGACGGCGGGCGTACGCGTGCGCGTCGAACAGGCGCTGGATTGGCCTCCAGGTGAAATTCTGCGCCGCGCCGGCGCCGAACATTGGAGCGATTCGGCATTAGGTCGATTCACTAGCACTGAACTGCTGGTCGAACTGCTGCATCGAGCGACGGCGCAGGAACAGCAGAGTCGCGTGGCCCGGCAAAGCGAACGCCAAGTTTAGGATCAACGACAGGCCGCGCCGACTTCAGTGGGTCCTCCCACTGTTCGGCCAGACGCGACAATTCTGCGTACCCGATCTCTCTTGGAGGCTTCATGTCCCAGCCGGTGCCCGACGATCTGATCGATCTGCTCGAGCGGCCGATCTTCGCCAGCCTTGGCACGATTCGCCCCGACGCGTCGCCACAGGTGAACCCGATGTGGTTCGACTACGACGGGCAAACCCTGCGCTTCACGCACACCACCAAGCGAGCCAAATATCGCAACCTGCAACTCAATCCGGCCATGAGCCTTCTCGTCACCGATCCCGACGACCCGAATCGCTACCTCGAGGTGCGGGGCCGGCTGATCGAGGCTGTGCCCGATCCCGACGGTGCGTACTACGTGCACCTCGGGCAGCGTTACGGCAACCCCGACCAGCAGCCCCCGCCCGACGCCCCGGACCGCGTGATTCTGGTGATGAGCATCGAGAAGACGTCCCGCCACTGACGTCCTCGGATCAGCCGAACGCCTTGCGGTACTTCGGCGCCCACAACCGCCGGTAGAGGAATCGGAGCGGCGGCGGCAGTACGCCGAGCAACTTCGCTGCCGTCGCCGCATCGGTTCCGTCGAGCAGCCAGGGGAAGTACACCGAGGCACCGCGCAGGCCCTGCGTCTTGCGAATGTTCTTCCCGAACGCGTCCCAGCCGGCCGGCCCAAGATGCCGCTCCACCAGCGGTAGCGCTTCGTTCTCCTCATGGCGCATGTGCGCGCCGAGGCCGGCGATGAGATCGCGGAGGTTCGCCGCCCCCTCTGCGGCAGCTCCGCGGAGCAGGGCGGCATCGACCCGGTCGAGCTGCGGGTCGAGCTGCGCGTGTTCGAGCTCCATCGCGTCGAGTACCGCCGCCTCGTCGGGCTGGACAACCGCCGTTCGCAATCGCGGCCACAACGAGCTGTCCTCGGCGGTGTGGTGGATGTGCAGCTGCTTCTTGAACAGGGCCCACCGCGCCGACGTGCCCGGTGCCGCCACCCGCCCCTGCTCGATCGCGGACACCAACCATTCGAGGTGTCGGGTGAACGCGTCGTGGGCGACGTACATCATCGTGAAGTCGACCTCGCCGTCGAGGATGCGTCGATCAGCCTGGGAATTGTCGATCATGGAATTCGTCCCTTCTGGATGAGTGAGCGTGGATGGTGATCAAGCGGCGATCGAGGCCTCCTCACCGCGCGTGTTGCTCGCGCGGAATGCGAGCACGGCCGCGGCGAGCACGAAGATGCAACTGGCGAGCAACGCCCGGTGGAAGCCGCCGGTCAGCGCGTGCGGCACGTCCGTGCGATCGGCCAGCAAGTGGTTGGTGCGCGCCGTGGCGATGGCCGAGAAGATCGCCAGCCCGAGTGCGGCGCCCACTTGCGTGGACGCGTTGAGCAGCGCTGCGGCGAGGCCGGCCTGGTCGCTCGGGACGCCGGCGTTCGCCGCCGTCGTGACGCCGACGAACACGGCACCCAGTCCGAAGGATGTGATCATCAGGCCCGGCAACAGGTCCGTCACGTAGGACCCGTCGACGGGGATGCGCGAGAGCCAATAGAGGCCGCCCGCGGCAACCAGGCAGCCGACGACCACCACCGGGCGGGTTCCGGTCCGCGCCAGGATCTGGGCCGTGATGCCGGCCGAGACGCCCACCCCCACGCACAGCGGCAGGTACGAGGCCCCGGTTTGCAGCGGCGAGTAACCCAGCACGTTCTGCATGTAGAGGGTGAGGAAGAAGAACATCGCGAGGAAGCCGGCGAAGGCGATCAGCTGCGTGGCGTCTGCGGCGGCGAGGCCCTTGATCCGGAAGATCGACAGCGGCAGCAGCGGGTTGGCGGTGCGCTGCTCGTTCACCACGAATGCAAGCAGCAGCGCGAGCGAGCCGGCGAGCTCGACGATCGTGCGGGTCGATCCCCAACCCTGGTCGGGTGCCTTCACCAGGGTGAAGACGAGCAGCAGCATGCCCGCGGTGACCAGGGCCGAGCCGAGCAGATCGAAGTTCCCCGACCGCGGCCGGCGTTCCCCGCTGACCAGCCGGAAGATCCCGAACAGCACGAGCACGCAGGCCGGCGGGTTCACGAACATCACCCAGCGCCAGCCGGGACCCTCGGTCAAGATCCCGCCGAGCAGGACGCCGGCGGCCGAGGCGAGTCCGCCTACTCCACCCCACACGCCGAGCGCCTTGTGCCGGTCAGCGGGTTCGGTGAAGGTGGTTGTCAGGATGGAGAGTGCGGCGGGCAGCATCATCGCTGCACCGACTCCCTGCGCGAGGCGGGCGGCCACCAGGGTGCCCTCGTTCGTCGCCAGTCCCCCAGCGAAGGACGCCAGGCCGACGAGTGCGGTGCCGCTGACGAGGACCCGGCGCCGTCCGAGCAGATCGGCCGCGCGGCCGCCGAGCAGCATGAAGCCGCCGTAGGTGAGCAGATAACCGCTGGGGATCCACTGCAGCCCCTGCACCGACACGTGCAGGTCGTCGCGGATCGAGGGCAGCGCCACGTTGACGATCGAGGCGTCGACGAAGTCGAGGAAGGCCACTGCGCAGAGCAGAGCGAGGATGAGCTTGCCACGTCGCGTCGCGAGCGCGGATGGTTGAGCGAGTGTTGCGGTTGCCGTCATTGGAACTGACCTTTCGAAGATTGGTTTCAGCAAGAGGACGGAACCGACGCCGGAAAGGTGACGGCGCATGGATGTCACTGTCTTCACGCTGCGCGGTTGTCACTTTCTGCACCCCGATTTCGTCCTTGCTGATGAAGGCGAGTTCTCGACTTAGGGTGAGCAGGTCATGGACACGAACAACGCAGCGACAGAGGCCCAGTTCGCCGAGGTTTGGCGCACCAACCGGCCCTACCTCGTCAACCTCGCGTTCGGCATGCTCGGCGACATCGGGGCGGCCGAGGACGCAGTCCAAGAGGCGTTCGTCCGGCTGACCGCCACCGGCAATCAGATCGACGATCACCGCGGCTGGCTGATCGTCGTCACCAGCCGGATCTGCCTCGATCAGATCAACTCGGCCCGCTTCCGCCGCGAACGCACGCACGACACCAACACCATCGAGTTCGTCGGCGATCTTGCATCGCAAGCGCACCCGGTCGATCCGGCCGATCGCGTTACCCTCGACGACGAAGTCCGATCGGCTCTACTGGTCGTGCTCGAGCGCCTGACGCCGGCCGAGCGTGTCGTGTTCGTGCTGCACGACATCTTCCAGACCCCGTTCGAGAGCATCGCCGAGACCGTGGGGCGCCCGGCCGCCACCTGCCGCCAGCTCGCCCGGCGGGCCCGACTGAAGATCAGCGACGATCACGGCCGACTGGCCGGCGACGTCGATGTGGCTCAACACCGGCTCCTCGCCGACCGGTTCATCCAGGCCTGCGCGGTCGGCGACCTGTCCGCGCTCGTGCCGCTGCTTGACCCGGACGTATGGGGCGACGCCGACCTCGGCCCGCTGGACCGCCGCACCGGCGTGGCCAACCACGGCTCGAACAAGGTGGCCCGCAACCTCATGCACTGGTTCG
>JAOPVG010000531.1 GCA_025966255.1 Jatrophihabitans sp. | reverse complement strand
TGGCCGTCGCCCGCTCGGTCGCCGGTTCGGTCGCGGTGGCGCTGCCCGAGGCTGCGGTGCACGGGCTCGGCCAACTCGACGGCACCGGCAGCGACCCGCTGGACTACCTCGCCTCGGCCGACGCCGTCCTCGTCGGACCCGGCCTCGACGACGCCGATGTCACTCGGGACCTGTTGGGCCTGGTGCTCGATACCGCCGCGGACGGCGCGGGCCTCGTCCTGGATGCGTTCGCACTCGGCGTGCTGCCAGGTGTCGAGGGCTTCGACCGACGAGCCGGCCGCGCGGTGCTCACGCCCAACACCAGCGAGGCCGAGCGGCTGCTGGATGTGGCGGCGGACGAGCTCGACGGCCGCGACCAGGTCGAGGTGGCGGCGGACATCGCCCGGCGCTACGGCGCCGTCGTGTCCTATTGGGGGCACGTGGCCGCGCCCGACGGACGCCGGTGGAGCGTGCCCGCCGGTCACGCCGGGCTCGGCACCTCCGGCAGCGGGGACGTGCTGGCCGGCGCGGTGGTCGGCCTGCTCGCCCGGGGCGCCGACCCGGCCCAAGCAGGCTGCTGGGCGACGTACCTGCACGCCACGGCCGGCGATCGCCTCGCCCCGCGCGTCGGACGGCTCGGTTTCCTGGCCCGCGAACTCGTGGACGAACTTCCGCTCGTGCTCGTGCAGACCGAGGTCTGAGCTCATGGTGCGCGGCCGGAACGACGCGGTGGTCGTGGGAGCGGGTCCCAACGGTTTGGTGGCGGCGAACCTGCTGGCCGACGCCGGCTGGCAGGTCGTCGTCCTCGAGGAGCAGACCCGCGTCGGCGGCGCGGCGTACTCCGACCGCTCGTTGCATCCGGACTTCGTGACCGACTGGTACAGCGCGTTCTATCCGCTGGGTGTCGCGTCGCCGATTCTCACCGCGATGGATCTCGCCGAGCACGGGTTGAGATGGTCGCAGTCGCCCACGGTGCTGGCGCATGTCCTGCCCGACGACCGATGCGCCGTCCTCTCCCGCGATCGGGTCGCGACGGCGCGCTCCCTGGACCAGTTCGGTTCGGGCGACGGCGCGGCGTGGATCGAGCTCGTCGAACAGTTCGAACGCATCCGGGAGCCGCTGCTGCGAGCGCTCTTCACGCCGTTCCCGCCGGTACGGGCCGGGTTGTCGCTGGCGCGCCGGCTCGGCGCGGCCGACCTGTTGCGGTTCCTGCGCTTCGCCGTGCAGCCCGTCCGTCGGACGGGTGACGAGCTGTTCACGGGCGAGGGTGGCCCGCTGTTGCTGGCCGGCAATGCGCTGCACACCGACCTGCCGCCGGAGGCAGCCGGCAGCGCCATCTACGGCTGGCTGCTCGCCATGCTGGGTCAGACCGTCGGCTTCCCGGTGCCGCTGGGCGGCTCGAGCGCGATCAGCGATGCACTGGCGGCGCGGCTGCTCGCGGCGGGCGGCGAGATCCGCACCGGGGTAGCCGTGCGCAGCCTGGACATCGCCGGCGGCCGCGTGCGGGGCGTCGAGCTGGCCGACGGCCACCACCTGCCGACTCGCGTCGTGCTCGCCGACGTCGGCGCGCCCTACCTGTACCGGCAGCTGATCGGGGACCGGCACTTGCCCGCGCGGGTGATCGACGACCTGCGTCGGTTCCAGTGG
Organism: Jatrophihabitans sp.; assembly: GCA_025966255.1. Taxonomy (GTDB): domain Bacteria; phylum Actinomycetota; class Actinomycetes; order Mycobacteriales; family Jatrophihabitantaceae; genus Jatrophihabitans. The sequence continues at coordinate 1,112 of JAOPVG010000531.1, read as the reverse complement.
GACAGCCCGACGATGAAGCTCAACTGGGCGCTGTCCGCCCCCATCCCGTGGACCGCGACCGAGGCCCGCACGGCCGGCACCGTTCACCTCGGCGTCGATCTAAACGGGCTGACGATGTACGCCGCGTCGCTCGCGGCCCGGCGGATGCCGCGCGACCCGTTCGTGCTGCTCGGTCAGATGACGACGTCCGACCCGTCCCGCTCACCGGCCGGAACGGAGTCGTCCTGGGCCTACACGCACGTGCCGAACGGCGCGCCGGGAGCGCGGGCCTACGCCGCCCAGGCGCGGCGGATCGAGGCCGTGATCGAGGCGCGCGCTCCTGGCTTCAAGGACACCATCGTGGCCCGGCAGGTGCAGACGCCGGACGATCTGCAAGCCAGCGACGCGAATCTGGTCGGCGGCGCCGTCGGTGGCGGCACGGCGAACATCCACCAGCAGCTGATCTTCCGGCCGATCCCGGGGCTGGGCGGCGCCGAGACACCGATCGACGGCGTCTACCTGGCCGGCGCCGCCGCCCATCCCGGCGGCGGAGTCCACGGCGGGCCGGGCGCGAACGCCGCTGCGGCCGCGATCCGCCGCGCCCGGGTCACCGGCCCGGTGCGCCGACGCATGCTCGATCTCGCCTTCGCGCGGATCTACCGCTGAGCGGGAACACTGCCGTCATGGCCCGCCGCGGAAATGCCGAAACGAGGAGCGGCAGGCTCGGGCCGGCGCCGACAACGCGAACGCGGCCCGCGACCACGTCCGCGGCCGCGTCGAGGACGCGCAGCGAGTCGTCCAGGAAGCGGCGGACGCGATCGCGCGGCTGACGGCCGAGCTCGACCGATAGATGGGTCAGGTGGTTTGGTCGACGGCGCCTCCGGGTAGCGGACCCATGACCGCGCGACGTCGATTTTCGAATGTCGTCGCGGTGCGCAAGTTCTGAGCAACTTGCGGGTAGACGCTTTCTCGAGAGGTTGAGCCGACAGCCTCGATTCCGAAATCCGGAGGACCGCATGACCGAGTACGCCCAATTCCCGACGGCGCCAGCCCGAACGGACCGCGCGCCCTCGTCGGGGAACGACGCAGCGATGAAGGACAAGGCCGTGGATGCCGCCGAGGCGGGCAAACAG
>JAOPVG010000357.1 GCA_025966255.1 Jatrophihabitans sp. | reverse complement strand
CGCCGCCGGCCCACAGCGCGTTCACCACCGCCTGCAGATCCGATTGGTGGACGACGAGCTGGTTGGGATCGACGCCGTTGCCGGCTGGCTGGGCCGAGGCGTCATCGAGCACCACCTCCAGGCCCGGGCCGTGCACTGCGGTCAGGCCGCCGGGAGCCTGCAGCGGCTTCACCCGCGCCTGCGCTCGCGCGACGGCGGTGTCGCCGGTGCCGGCCTGGGCCGCCGCCCGGTTGATCTGGGCCTGCAGCGCCGTCGCCTGGAGGTCGGCGGACTGCACCCGTCTCTCCGCGTCCCGCACCGTGGCGGCCAGGCTGGCGATGCCGGGGGCCCGCAGATCGGTGCCGTTCGAGTCCCGGGCACTGGCCGCGAAGCCGATTCCGGCAACGAGGCAGACGATCGGCACGAGCACCCGCCACTGCCGCGGCTCGGGCCGTCCTTGCGGCACTCCTTGCGGCACTGCGCCCGCCTTCCTTACCGCTGCCATACCCGCGCGGCCTGCGCCGGGACCGGTCCGGCGTCTACGCTAACCCTGACGTCCGCGTTCACGGTCGACCCTCCGGGGTGTCCCAGGAGCGCCGAGCACCGCAAGCCACGGAGAGAGCACGTGCCCAAGTCCAAAGTCCGCAAGAAGACCGACAGCCCGGCCCGGGCGTCGGTGAGCGCGCCGAGCCGGGCGCTGGCCCCGAGCCCCACCTGGTATCCCATCGTGATGGCGGTCGTACTGCTGCTCGGCCTGGCCTACCTGGTCGTCTATTACCTGACGTCGAGCGGGACGTCGCCGCACATCCCGATCATGGCCGGGCTGCACGCATGGAACTTCGCCATCGGCTTCGGCGTCATGTTGCTCGGGCTGATCATGGCGGTTCGTTGGCGTTGATCAGTCGTCCACGAGATTTTCCACCCCTGTGATTACACGACTGTAGTTCTATCCCCAGCTGGGGAAAAGCCTGTGGACAGCGAGCCGAATCAGCCGCCAGTGGTGAAGTTTGTCGCCGACCGCCGATTCACCGGCCTCGCGGCGGCCGGAGTGGTAGTCGCGGTGGTCATCGCCGTTCTCGCGAACGACCGGGCCGGCCAGTTGTTGGCCGGCCTCGCAGCGCTGGTACTGGCGCTCTATGTCGTGTCCGACCTCGTGTTCTCGCCCCGGCTCGTCGTATCCGCCCAAGGGTTACGGGTGCGCTCGCCTTTCACTCGGGCCGACCTGCCGTGGTCGCAGGTCGAGGACGTGCGCGCCGACACCCGAACCCGCCTCGGGCTCCGCAGCACGACGCTCGAGATCGATGCCGGACCCGTGCTCGCCGTCATGAGCCGACGGGCCCTGGGCGCCGACCCGGAGGACGTCGCCGAACTCGTCAATGCGTTCCGACCGCACTGAGCGGCCGGGCGAAACTGAGCCGCCCGCAGCTCACCAGGTGGCGGTGCGCACCGCCACCACCACCACAATCAGCGCGGCCACTGCCGCCAACCCGGCAGCCTGCACCTTCGGCTCCACCCGTTCGCGCATCTTCGGCAGGCCCCCGATCGCCACGGCGACGAGCGCGCCGATGACGAAGCCGCCGAAGTGGCCGAGCTTCGAGATGTGCGGGATCGAGAACGTCACGATGAAGTTGATGACGACCGTACCGACGAGCCACTGCGGATCCAGCCCAAGCTTGCGCACCAGCACGAGGCAGGCGGCGAACAGTCCGAAGATCGCGCCCGACGCACCCGCGGTGTACCCGAGCGGATTGCCGAACGCGTAGATCGCGACACTGCCGCCGAGCGCACTCAGCAGGTACAGCGCGATGAACCGCCACCAGCCGAGCAGCCGTTCGAGCGCGGGTCCGATGAAGGCGAGGGCCAGCATGTTCGCCGCGATGTGCAGCGGGCTGAGGTGCAGGAACGCCGACGTGATCAGCTGGTAGTACTCATGCCGGTCGTGGATCGCCTGCGGGAACAGCTGCCAGTCGAAGAACAGCCGCGATTCGGTGGGGTTACGCAGGGTGCCCCCCGACTGCAGACCGGTCGCGAGGTAGGCGGCGACGTTCAGCGCGACCAGGGTGATGGTTACGTACGGCGGTGACTGCAACAGCTTCGCGCCGACGGCCGTCCGCGGTGCCCGCATCGTGCGGGCGGCTCTATCGACGTCGTCCGGGCAGTGGAACCCGACCGACGCCGGCCGCATGCAATCCGGGCAGATCGGGCGGTCGCAACGGGTGCAGCGCACCAACGCCTCTCGGTGCGGGTGGCGATAGCAGTGCGCGACCTGGTCGGTGACCTCAGGTACCGGCGGGCCGCCGTCCGGCGGTCGGGTCATTACGTAGCTGGTTCCAGGGTCACCGAGATGATCGTGATCGGGGTGACCGGCTTGTCCCCGCGGGCGGTTTTCGTCGTCGCGATCGAGTCGACGACGGCCCGGCTCGGGGCGTCGGCGACCTCACCGAAGATCGTGTGCTTGCGGTTGAGGTGCGGCGTACTCCCTACGGTGATGAAGAACTGCGAGCCGTTCGTGTTCGGCCCCGAGTTGGCCATGGCCAGCAGATAGGGACGGTCGAAGGTCAGATCGGGGTGGAATTCGTCGGCGAACTTGTAGCCCGGGCCGCCGTAGCCTTCGCCGAGCGGGTCGCCGCCCTGGATCATGAAGCCGGGAATGACCCGGTGGAAGATCGTGCCGTCGTAGAGGGCGTCGTTGGTCTTGGTGCCGGTGCCCGGGTGCGTCCACTCGATTCCGCCGGTGGCGAGATCGGTGAAGTTCTTCACCGTCTTCGGTGCGTGGTTGCCGAACAACTCCACCCGGACGTCACCGGCCGACGTGTGCAAGGTGGCGATCTGGGTTGCAGCCATGTGAACGAACTCCTGAAGGACGGCGGGTGGCGGAAGTTTCATCCTGCCACGCGCCGCCGATCAAAACTCTCCGGCGATCGCCTTACCGAGGTAGAAGGCGTTGCGCGAGGTGTCCTTGCGCTGGGTGTGGACGACGACCAGCAGCTTGCCCTTGGCGAAGGCGAAGGCCCAGTCCTGCTGGCCGTCGGCGCCGAAGAACTTCGTTCGATAGCAGATCCCGTCGACGCCGGGTACGAAGTTCGGCTCGCTGATCTGCTCGGTGCCGGCCTGGGCGGTGAGGACGAGCGCGTTGTGCGCGGCCGTCGCGGTGGCGAAGAGTCGCGGCTGGATGTCGGCCACCGCCTCGTAGGGCGGCGCGTAGAAGTAGAACCGGCAGCCGGCCGGCTTGAGCCGGTTGAGCACGGTGGTGCGGTAAACGCGGTCACCCTCGATGTCGGCGACGTTCACGCCGCCACCGCTGTCCTCGTTCAGGCCCGACCGGATGTACGGGCACGTCTTGTCCACCTCACCCTGGCCCGGCTGCTGGCCCGGCGCGAGTGGTTGGACGGTCGCCGCCGGCGCCGGCGTGAAGGTCGGCGCGGCGGTGGGGGTGCGCGTGAGGGTCTGCGTACGCGTAATAGTCGGCGACGTGGGCCCGGTCGACGAGCCGGATGACGTACAGCCCGCGAGCGCGCACAGGGCGAGGACAAGCGGGAGCAGGCGTCTCACGAGGCGCAGCCTAACTGGACCCGACAGCTCGGTCCCGCGGAGCGTCCCGCTAGCGAGGTCGGCCGACTGCCGTCCGCGCGGCCAGGTCGGGCAAGGCATCGTCCAGCGGGTCCAGCGCCGCGTCCACCCCCCGGCGCAGGTAGGCCCGGCGCAGCAGATCGTCGGCGAAGCGCGGGCTCTTGGCCAGCGCTGGTCCGTGCAGGTACGTGCCGATGACGTTGTCCCGCACAGCGCCCTCGGTGCCGTCCTGGCCGTTGTTGCCGCGGCCGGTCTGGGTGGTGCCGAGGGGACGCGCGCCGGCGCCGAGGGTGGTCAGGCCGCTGTGGTTCTCGTAGCCGACGAGACGGCCCGCCTCGGGGGTGTCGACGTGGTTGTTTCCGATGAGGCGAACCGACTGACCGTGGGTGACGACGTCGAGCACGCCCACGCCGGCGATGTGGCGGCCCTCCTGGGTGACGAATTCGTGGCCGAGCATCTGGTAGCTGCCGCAGATCGCGAACATCACCATGCCGTCATCGGCCATCGCGCGCAGTTCCGGGCCCCGCGCGGCGAAGTCGACGCCGATCTCACCCTGCGCAGCGTCCTGGCCGCCACCGCCGAGCAGGATGTCGGCGTCGGTCGGCAGTGGGTCGCCCACGCTCACCGGGGTGACCTGCACCGGAAGACCGCGCCACTGCAGCCGCTTGCGGAGCACCAGCACATTGCCGGTGTCGCCGTAGATGTTCATCTCCCGCGGGTACAGGTGCACCAGCTGCAAGGTGATCATTGAACGGCCTGCCCGATCCGCTGCAGCACGGCGTGCAGCGCCCACATCGCCGTGTAGGTACTGAAGACGACCACGTGCTCCCCGGCCTGGACCGCGCCGACGGCCGAGCGCACCGCCTTCTCCAGGTCGACCTCGATCTCGTCCACGTCGACCTCGTCGTAACGCAGCCGCACCGCCATGTCGGCCGCGCGGGTCCCGGCGGTGTAGCGCCGCGACGGCAGCGGCCCGAGCGCGGTGAAGTCGACGTCCCAGAGCCAGGACACGTCGCGCCCGTCGGCGTAGTCGTCGTTGATCGCGATCACGACGGCCTCGGGCGTCCTGGCATCGAGCGTGCGCAGCGTCTGCCGGAAACCGGCGGGATTCTTCACCAGCTGCAGCACGACCCGCCGCCCGTCGACGGTGAACGTCTGGCCGCGCCCGAACGCGGGCGAGACCTTGGCCAGCCCGGCCAGCACCCTCGCCTGGTCGAAGCCGAAGCTCAGGGCCAGCGCCGCCGCGCCGCAAGCGTTCTGGGCGTTGTGCGGGCCCTCGGCGCGGAGCAGGACATCATGGTCGCGGCCGCCGATTCGCAGCGTCGCGGCGGGATGCGCCGGACTCGGTAGCGTGCGCAGTTCCACCGTGGCCGGCAGATCCGAGACGTGCACCGGGCCGCCGTAGAGCTCCTCGTCGTTGGGAAACATCTCGCGCAGTTCGGCCGAGACGCCGTAGTAGCTGACCTCGGCGCGCGTCCGGGCAGCCAGGGCGGCCACGCGTTCGTCGTCCCGGTTCAGCACCACGTGGCCGGTGGTGGCCGCAGCGACCTTGCCGAGGAGGCCGGCGGTGGTGTCGATCTCGCCGAAGCGGTCCAATTGGTCGCGCATCACGTTGAGCAGCAGGCAGCGGCGCGGCGCCACCAGCCCGACGAAGCGCACCGCCCAGGCCTCGTCCAGCTCGAACACGGCCACGTCGTACGGCAGCCGCCCGGACCAGCTGGCATTCTCGATGGTGGCAGTGATCGCGCCCCGCACGAAGTTCGAGCCGGTGTCGTTGGTGAGGACCCGCAGCCCCTCGTCGAGGACGGTGGCCACCATCTTCGTGGTCGTCGTCTTGCCGTTGGTGCCGGTGACGACGACGACGCCCTCCGGCAGCCGGGCCATCGCGCGGGCCAGGAAGCGCGGGAAAACCTTCTCGACCACCAGACCGGGCAGCGCATTGCCCCGCCGTCCGATCAGGCGTAGCCCCAGCAGCGTCAGCTTGCCGAGCCACACCGCGAGCAAGGTCATGGACAAGACGGTACCGAGACGCGACTCAGCCCCCGCACGGAGCGCATCGTGCGGGGGCCAGGTCGGTCGAGGACTACCCGAGGGCGGTGAGCCAGGTGGGCTTGGGCACACCGACGCCGGTCACCAGGTCGTAGCCCGCCTTGACCTTCAGGCTGCTGTCCTGGTTGAACGTGCGGACGGAGTAGAGCAGGCCGCCCGACGCATCCACACCGTTGGCGAAGTCCACCCGAACGTCGCCGGCCTCCGGCGGGGTTCCCCGCACGTCCTGGAACGCGGTCGACGCGTTCTGGTAAATCGCCGGGTTGAGCAGGCCGGCGCCGCTGCCGGAGTGCTGCAGCGACAGCGCGGTCAATCCGGCGAACAGCGGGGAGGCCAGGCTGGTGCCGCCGATGCGGTACTCGTCGTAGAACACTCCGTTCGGGAACGTCTGCGTCTCACCGACCAGCATGCCGGTGTTGGGGTCGGCATCCATCGCGACGTCCGGATCCTGCCGATACGGGCTCGACGTGACGCCCTGCTGGTAGGACGGCTGGTTGAACAGCGACGACGTACCGCCGCCCGCGCCGTACAGGAAGCCAACGCTCGTCCACGACTTACCGTCCGAGGACAGGCTGTACTTCTGGGTGCCCCAGCCGGTCTGGAACGAGATCTTGCCGTTCGCGCCGATCGCGGTCGAGGTGCCACCGACGCTCGTCACGTACGGGTCCGAGGTCGGGTAGTCGGCCTGCTTGAGGCCAGTGTTGGCGAGCTCGTCACCGTTGTCACCGGAGGAGAACAGGAAGCTGATGCCCTCGGTGGCGCCCTGGATGAAGACCGCCTCGTAAGCCGCGACCTGGTCGGCGCTCTCGTTCTGCTCGAGGTCGCCCCACGAGTTGGAGACGAGCTTGGCCGTCCCGTCGTCGACGACTCGCTGGAGCGTGTTCAGGAAGTCATCGTCGAAGCAGCTCGCCGAGGCGTAGTAGTGGATCTTCGCGCCGGGCGCCATCGCATGCACGGCCTCGACGTCGAGGGTCTGCTCGCCGTACCAGCCGGACGGGCCGCACTGAGCCTGCCGGTTGAAGCTCGCCGGCAGCGTCTGGGTGTACTGGCCCGGGGCGTAGGCACCGTCGCCGTGGTTCTTGGCGTACTTGTTGGCGTCGCCGCGGATCGTCGGCGCCGCGTAGGCGTCAGTGATCGCGACGGTGACGCCGGTGCCGTCCAAAGTGGTGTTGCCCTCGTAGGCCGCCCGGAACTGCGGGCCGGTGTAGCCACACGGCGCGTAGGACAGCGTCTGGCCGTTGAACTTGGGCAGCGGGGTGTGGAAGTCGGCCTTGTACTTGGCCTGCACCTGGCCGTAGTAGAGCGAGCACGGCCGGGCGTTGCGGAAGCCGGCTGGTGGCGGCTCGGCCTGCTTGGTGGCCGGACTCGTCTTGCGCGGCGTGGTGTCGAGCCCGGTGACGGTCAACACCGACGACGCGACGTCGGCCGGGACGGTCAGCGTGCTGGCCGGTGCCTGCACCTGCTTGCCGTTGTGGGTGTAGTTGTCGATCTGCGCGCCGAAGGCCTTTTCGGCGTCCTGGACGGTGCCGGTGATCGAGACGTAGCGGTTGCTCGCCCCGACGCCAGTCACCTTGAGCCCGGCCGAGCGGAGGTAGGCGGAGACCGCGGTGACGGTGGCGCCCGTGGTGCCGAACCGGGCCTGGTACTGGGCCGGGGTCAGGAACTTGTGGAAGCTCGCGCTGCCGGGGGTGGACACGGCTGTGGCAACCTGCTTGACCGCGTCGAGGCCACCGTTGGGGGCGAGATAGACGCGGGCGTTCACGGCCGCGCTGTTGCTCGCATGGCCGAGGTGTTTGGCGTGGGCCGTCCAGGCTGGCTTGGTGTTCGGGACGGCCTTGGGGGAGGGCGCGGCCGAAGCCGATCCCGTCGACGTCAGCGCCGAGGCGAGCACCGTGGTACCGGTGATCATTGCCGCGGTGATGCTGCGTTTGCGCATGCATGCCTCCACTCGTGATGGACAAGAAGCGTGCGTCTAGCGGACAAAAGCCCGATTGACACACAAGGTTTCAACTTAGGCAGGCAGGCCGGATCCGTGACCGGGGTGATGTGGCTGGTTCCTGCATGGCAAAAAGTGCCCACGTGCGCCAGAGGACCCCCGCGCCGCCGCAGCGTCCGCCGGTGCAGATCGGACCCGCTCCTGGGACGCGGGTGATTAGGACCGGCCCGGGTCAACGTGCGCTCAGTTGATGCAGGTCGCGTCGATCGCCTTTGTCTTGCTCGCAGATCCGCTGGGGGACGTTGACGCGGGCTTCTTCGTGGTCGACTTCGCCGAACTCGGTGTCACAGAGGGCGTCGGCTTGTTCAACAGCTGGCCGAGGAAGGCCCGGACCTGGGTCTTGTCGACGGCCAGGACGTCCTGCCCGTTGATCTGCTGCGCGTTGGTCGGGATGGTCTTGCCGATGATGTTGTTCGCGGTGAGGTGCTCGAGCTGTTGGGCGATCCCGAGGAGGTCGAGGCCGGGGTCGAGGTAGACGTTGCGCTTGAGCGCGCTACCCAGCGCGTTGAGCTTGGTCAGGATGCCGGCCGAGGCCACCTGCCGGAACGCGGCGGTGAGGAAGTACTGCTGGCGGCGGACACGGTCGAGGTCACCGCCGGGAAGGAAGTGTCGCTGCCGGACGAACTCGAGTGCCGTGACGCCCTTGATGGTGTGCATGCCCTTGGACAGCACCAGTCCGGAGCCGCCGTCCAACCCGGCCGCTTGGTTGGCGGCGGGCGAGTCGTCGACCGCATTGCAGAGGTTGACCGGGATGCCGCCGATGGCGTTGCTGATCTCGTAGAAGCCGAGCAGGCTGACCTGGATGTAGTGGTTGATCGTCAGCCCGGTGAGGTTGGAGATCGACTTGATGAGCAGGTTCGCGCCCGCCGAGCGCTTCTCGTCGATCGTGCCGCTCTTGTCGTTGTAGCCGAAGACGTATGCAGAGTTCAGCCGGTTCATGCCGTGTCCGGGGATGGAGACGTACGAGTCGCGGGGCAGCGAGATGAGCGTGGCCTTGGACCCGTCGGCCGGCACGTGCATGATCATCATCGTGTCGGTGGACTTGCTGCCGCCGTCGGAGCCGACCCGCAGCGTGGCCTGCTCGGCCTTGGTCATGTTGGTCCGATCGTCGTTGCCGACGAGCAGGATGTTCATGTCCTTGCCGCTCGGGACCTTGACGCTGTCGCTCGGGGCCTGACCGACCGCCAGGTTCTGCAACCGGGGCACGCCGTTGTTTATCGACCGGAACGTCTGCCAGTAGTAACCGGCGAGGAGGAGCAGGCCGGCCGAGAGCATGGCCCCGAGCACGCGGCCGATCGGACGGGCGACGCGGCCCCGTGCGCTTCCCCGGCCCGTGGCGCGTCGACGCCCTCGGGGATCGAGGTTTGGGGGCAAGGACGCGGACACTCCATCGAGAGTACAAGGACGACCGCTGGCAACTGGCTGAATGTCGTGCCGGTGACCGGCACTGGATCGCCGATGCCGTCGTCCATCGCTTGGGGAAATGCGGGGTTCGGTGAGGTAGGTTTTTCGCGTGATCAGGCGGCAGCCCACCCGAACCGACGCGATCCCGGACGCGATTCCGTCCTCGCTGGCCGGGGTCATCGACGGTTTGAACACCGACCTCCTCGCGGGGTGGGCGTGGGACAGCACCCGGCCGGAGGAACCCATTGATCTCGAGGTCTGGGTTGACGGAGCCCGGCACACGACGATCACCGCCGCCCGCATGGGCGCCGACCTGCTCGCGGCCGGAATCGGGAATGGCCAACACCGGTGGGAGATCGATCTTCCCCAGCTGATCGTCGATGACGCGGTGCACGAGATCGCGCTGTACTTCGCCGGTACCGACCGGCAATTGCAGAACAGTCCTCGCCGCTACCTGCGCGGACTGCTCGATTTGGTCCCGCAGATGGAGCCGCAGTC
>JAOPVG010000518.1 GCA_025966255.1 Jatrophihabitans sp. | reverse complement strand
GGCGATAGAGCTGCTCGGTGTAGGACCAGGACACCGTCGTGCGCCCATGGTCGGGCACCGGTTCGCACTCGACGACGGTCTGCACCTCGCCCTTCACGCAGCGGATCGTGCGCAGCAGCACGTGCTCGGCCTCGTAGTCGGTGGGCGTCCGCTTCTGCCAGCGCGACAACTGCGACTCGTGCCGCCACGGGCCGAGGATGAGCGCGTCGCGGACGATGATCCAGCCGGTGTCGGTGCCCCAGCTCGTCTCGAGCACCATCGTGCCGGGCAGGTAGCGGCGGGCCACGGGCACCGAGACGTCGGTGGGGGCGATGCGGAAGGTGCCCGCGTGCCGACCCAGGATGGCGCCGAAAACGCTGGGAGAGTCCATGCGGGGCAGGCACATCCAGTCGACGCACCCACCGGGCGCGACGAGCGCGGTCGCCTCGCCGTCGGACAGGAAGCCGTAGTCGCCGATGGGGACGGCCTTCGGGCTCACGCTCTCGCCGCCGCCCACCTGGACCGTCGGCTCACCCATGGTCTCCATCAGGGGAGGATCCCGCCGTTGGCAGCTGAGCTCAACTCGGCGCGCGGCACCCGGACCGTCTGAATCCGCGCAACCGCGGTCGCCGCGGCCCGCTCCAGACCCATGCAGGCAACGAGGACGACGACCGCCACCAGACCGTCGGCCCAGAAGTGGTTCGCGGTGGCGACGACGACGAACAGGGTGAGCCCGGTGTGCAGCGGTCCAAGCCACCGGAGCGGGCCGGAGCCCAGGCGCCACACGGCCCAGCCGATGAGCACGGCCCAGGCGACATGCACCGACGGCATGGCCGACAGCTCGTCGGCCCCGAACCCCAACCCGTACACGGACTGACCGTACTTCTCCGCGGTGTCGATGTAGCCGGGCAGCAGCCGCGGCGGCGCGACCGGTATCAGCTGGATCAGCAGGCAGACGAGGGTGGTCAGCGCGAGCACTCGCCGGATCCGCCGGTACTGGTCGCGGTGCCGAACGAACAGCCAGACCAGGAACAGGAACAGCCCGGTGAAATGCATCGTCGCGTAGTAGAGGTTGGCCGCCTGCGTGAGGGTCGAACTCCCGGTGATGAGGTGCTGCACGCGTAGCTCCGCCGGCAGGTGCCACGCGCGCTCGGTGCGTTCCAGCCAGTTGGCCCGCGAGAAGGCGCCCCCGGTGCCGAGGACCGAGAGCGTGCCGGCGAGCTGCCAGAGCGAGTAGAGGCCGGCGATGATCGTGGCTTCGCGAGCGACCGGCGCCACCGGTCGCAGCCGCGTGTTCGGCGTCAGCGTGAGCGCGGCGGCCACGACGGCAAGCGCAGCGGTGAGAACCGCTGCCTGCTGCCAGGTCAGTGCGATGTCGTGCACGCGCCCACTATGCCGCTCCGCGCCCCCGGGCGGAGGTCGGCCGGGCTCACCGAATTGAAATGACGTCGTTGCGGCGCTCTACAGTCGGCTCAGCGGCGTCGGACGGCATCGGACGACTCCGCGCATTCCACCCCCTCAACCTCAGACAAGCAGGAGCGGCATGACACGGCGCAGTTGGGCCCTCTTCGCGGCGATGTGCGTGATCTGGGGGGTGCCGTACCTGTTGATCCGCGTCGCAGTCCGCGACTTCACCCCGGGCACGTTGGTGTTCGCGCGCTGCGCGATCGGCGGGTTGGTGTTGCTGCCGTTCGCGTTGATGCGGGGTGGGTTCGGCCCGGTGCTTCGTCGATGGCGTCCGCTGCTCGCGTTCACGGTCATCGAGTTGGCGATCCCGTGGCTGCTGCTTTCCGACGCCGAGCGGGTGCTGTCGAGCTCGCTGACCGGCCTGCTGGTGGCGGCGGTCCCGCTCGTCGGGGTGGTGGTCGCGACGGTCGCCGGCTCCGACGATCGCGGTGGTGGTCCGCTGCGCTACGCAGGCCTGTTGTTGGGGCTGGTCGGTGTGGTCGTGCTGCTCGGCGTGGACGTCGGCGAAGTGCATGCCGGTGCATTGGTCGAGATCGCGTTCGTGGTCGTCGGGTACGCCGTCGCCCCGGTGATCATGGCGCGGCGGCTGGCCGACCTCCCGAGCATTCCGGTGGTCTCCGCGTCGCTGCTCCTGACGGCGATCGGGTACCTGCCCTACGCGCTGGTCCGCTGGCCGCATTCGATCAGCGCGCACGCCGCCTGGTCGGTGGTCGGGCTGGCGCTGGTGTGCACGGCCCTGGCCTTCATCGTCTTCTTCGCGCTCATCGCCGAGATCGGACCGGCCCGCGCCACGGTGATCACCTACGTCAACCCGGCGGTGGCTCTGCTGCTCGGGGTGTTGCTGCTGGACGAGCGCCTCACCCTCGGCATCGCGGTGGGCTTCCCGCTGATCCTGTTCGGCTCGGTGCTGGCCGCGCGGCGGGGGGTTCCGGCCGGGGATGCGCCGGTGCCGGAGGGTGCGGTGGCCGAGTCGCTCACCGACAGCGATCAGTCGATGCGGACCTTGCCGCCGGGCGTCGCGAAGGTCGCGGCGGCCACTCCGTGGTCACCGTCGAAGGGCGACAGCCATTCGACCTCGACGCCGTCGAGCGGCTGACGCGTCGACGTGCCGAGGTAGGCGTCGACGGTCGGCTCGTCGCCGGCGATCTCGAGTCCGGTGAGGGCGATCGACGAACCGCCGTAAGCGGGGTGATGCACCTCCTCGCTCTCCCACTGCGTGAAGAACGGCAGCTGCGGATCCTCCGAGACGTCGTTGACACCGATCTGGCGCCAGAGCAGATCGAATCCGTCGGGGCGGCGCCGGTGGCCCTTGGCCGCCGGTCGGCCGAGTCGTCGCTCGATGACGGCGATGTCGTCGACGCGAACCACCCACGCGAGCCAGCCCCCGCCGGTATCGGTCTTGGCCCGCACGGCGCGTCCGAACGGGGCGCTGTCCACGGCCGGGTGGTCGAGGGTGGCAACGACCTCGAGGTAGCAGCCGTGGGCGAGCGGCAGGACGAAGTTCCGCGTACCGAAGGAAGGGTGGATTCCGCCGTCGGAGAATGCCGCGCCCAACCTCGAGCCGAGGCGCTGCACGCACGAGGCGAGACCCTCGGATCCGGCGACGTAGGAGAGGTGGTCCAATCGCATGCGGACATGGTGACCCACCACACTCGGTACGCCGCAGCCGGGTCGGCGTGCCAGTGATCCGCGGTGGTGGTATACGGCAACGCCGGTTCACGTGGTGTACAGATCCAGCCCGCCGTTCGGGGTCGGCCGAACGTCGATTCCGCCGCAGGTCGCCCATGCGGCGGCGATGTCGTCGCGGTCGGTCACCGTGCCGCCCGCGGCCACTCGCCGCACGAGCGCTGCGGCCAGCCGGCCTTTCGCGAGCTTGCTGTTGTAACTGATCACCGCGTGCCCACCGCGAGGAGCCGGTGACAACACCCGGACGGTGATCACCCGCTCGACCAGCAAGCCGCGGGGACGCCACATGGCGGCGTAGTCGGTGGAGCGCAAGTCGATCACGAGCCCGCGGCGCAGTACTTCGTCAAGCACGTCGGTGAGTACCGGTCGCCAGAACGTCGACGCGATGCCCAGGCCGGGCAGCACCGCCTTGGCCGGTACTCGGTACGCCGGGATCGTCTCGTCGCCGCGAACGACGCCGAACAGCCCGGAGAAGATGAGCGTGCTGCGCGCGGCGAGCCGCTGCTCGGCCGCGGGGAGCGTGCCGAAGCCGAGCCCGTCGTAGAGGATGCCGGCGTACCGGCGCAGCGCGGGCATGGTGGGGGAGTCACGCACGGCGGCATCAGCGGCCAATGCGTCCTGCGCGACGCCGTCGGGCAGCAGCAGGGCCTGCGCGGCTTCCACCGAGTCGCCGCCTACCAGTTCGAGCAGGGCGTTGATCGCGCGCGCTCGCGCCGACGCCAGTGGGCCATCGGCCGGGCGGGACCGCAGCGGCCGCCCGCGGCCGCCGCGGGTCTTGCTCTCGCTGGGCGGGAGGAGCAGGTGCACGCCGGGAGGCTACGGCAGCATCGGCTCGCCCCGACCTTCGGCTCAGCCGGGTTCGCT
>JAOPVG010000351.1 GCA_025966255.1 Jatrophihabitans sp. | reverse complement strand
TGCGCGGCGACGAGGTGGCGATCATTCTCGCCGACTACCGAATGCCGCAGATGAGCGGTATCGAGTTCCTCGAGCAGGCCATCGACCTCTATCCGGCCGCTCGGCGCGTGCTGCACACGGCGTATGCCGACACGGGCGTCGCGATCGATGCGATCAACGTCGTTGACCTCGACCATTATCTGCTCACGCCGTGGGACCCGCCCGAGGAGAAGCTCTACCCCGTCATCGATGAACAGCTCGAGGCGTGGAAGGCCAATGACTACCAGCCCGTTCCCGAGACGAAGGTGGTCGGGCACCGCTGGTCGGCCCGCTCGTCCGAGGTACGCGAGTTCCTGGCCCGTAACCAGGTGCCCTACCGCTGGTACTCGTCCGAGACGCCCGAAGGCAACCGCCTGCTCGACGCCGCGCGCGCGGACGGGCACGACCTGCCGCTCGTCGTTACCCCGGACGGCAGTGCCATGGTGGCGCCGAGCGACGGCGAGCTGGCCGGGCACGTCGGCCTCGCCACCACGCCGGCCAAGGACTTCTACGACCTCGTCGTGATCGGCGGCGGTCCGGCCGGGCTCGGCTCGGCCGTGTACGGCGCGTCCGAGGGTCTGCGGACGGTGCTCGTCGAGCGGACGGCCACCGGCGGGCAGGCCGGGCAGAGCTCCCGCATCGAGAACTACCTCGGCTTCCCCGACGGCGTCTCCGGCTCGCAGCTCACCGAGCGGGCCCGGCGCCAGGCTGTGCGCTTCGGCGCCGAGCTGATCACCACGCGTGACGTCGTCGGGCTCGAGATCAACGGCTCGGCGCGGACGGTGCGGTTCGCGGACGGCGCGTCGATCGACGCCCACACCGTGATCCTGGCGACCGGCGTCGCGTACCGGCAGCTCGACGCCGCCGGTCTCGACCGCCTCACCGGCCGCGGCGTCTACTACGGCTCGGCCCTCACCGAGGCGGCCAACTGCAAGGACCACCACGTGTACGTCGTCGGCGGGGCCAATTCGGCCGGGCAGGCCGCGGTGTACCTCGCGCGGGGCGCGCGAAAGGTGACGGTCCTCGTGCGCGGCGACTCGCTGCAGTCGTCGATGTCGTACTACCTCATCGAGCAGTTGCGCGGCATCGACAAGATCGAAATCCGCACGTGCACCGAGGTGATCGAAGCGCACGGCGACGACCACCTCGAGCAGATCACCCTGCGCGACAAGAACACCGGCCGGACCGAGACGGTCGACGCCGGCTGGCTGTTCATGTTCATCGGCGCCGCCCCCCGCACCGAATGGTTGGACGGGGTCGTGGTGCGCGACGAGCGAGGCTTCGTCGTCACCGGCCCGGATCTCGGCGATGACGGGCACCCTCCGGGATGGATCCTGGACCGCCAGCCGTTCCATCTGGAGACGAGCGTTCCGGGAGTCTTCGTCGCGGGAGACGTGCGAGCCGAATCGGCCAAACGCGTCGCATCCGCGGTGGGCGAGGGCGCGATGGCAGTCATGCTCGTCCACCGCTACCTGGAGGGGTTGTGATGACCGAAGCCCGGCCATGTGACATCGACGAGCTGCGCACGCTGTTCCTGTTCGAGAAGCTGTCCGCCGAGCAGCTCGCCTTCCTGTGCGAGCGCGGCCACGTCGAGCTGCACGAGCCCGGATTCATCTACCGCGAGGGTGATCCCGCGACCTGCTTCTACGTGCTGCTGGAGGGATCGATCACCCTGCTGAGCCGCGTCGGCGCCGACGACGTAGAGATCGTCCGGACCGATCAGCGCGGGGTGTACAGCGGCGCCTGGTCGGCGTATATCGGCGACGCCGCCGACCAGACGTACGCCGGCTCGATGCGCGCCCTGACACCGTCGCGGTTGTACGTGCTCGACGCGGCGGACTTCGCGCAACTCATGCACGACTGGTTCCCGATGGCCGTGCACCTTCTCGAGGGCCTGTTCTTGGGCAACCGGAACAACCAGCGCCGGGTGTCCGAGCGGGAGCGTCTGCTCGCCCTCGGCTCGCTGTCGGCCGGCCTGACCCACGAGCTGAACAACCCGGCCGCCGCGGCGGTGCGGGCCACGTCGTCCTTGCGGGAACGCGTTGCCGGCATGCGCCACAAGCTCGCAATGATCGCGGGTGGGGCGTGGGATCGGCGCGCGCTCGAGACGCTGATCGGGCTGCAGGAGCGGGCCGTCGAGCAGGTTGCCAAGGCGCCCGAACTCAGCCCGCTCGAGGCGTCCGATCGTGAGGACGAGCTGTCGGAGTGGTTCGACACGCACGACCTCGCCGGTGGGTACAGCCTCGCGCCGATCTTCGTCCAGGCCGGTATGGATGTGGCCTGGCTCGACCAGGTCGCCGCGATCGTCGACGAAGGCATGCTCGAAGGCGCGGTGCGCTGGCTGAACTACACGCTCGAGACCGAGCTGCTCATGAACGAGATCGAGGACTCGACGACCCGCATCTCAACCCTGGTCGGCGCCGCGAAGCAGTACTCGCAGATGGACCGCGCCCCGCACCAGGTGCTCGACGTGCACGAGCTGCTCGACAGCACGCTCGTCATGCTCAGCCGCAAGGTCGGTGAGGTACGGCTCGTCAAGGACTACGACCGCTCCCTGCCCGACATCCCCGTCTACGGCGCCGAACTCAACCAGGTATGGACGAACCTGATCGACAACGCGCTGCAGGCGATGAACGGCAATGGCACGCTGACGGTGGGGACGAGCCGGGTCGACGACATGCTCCAGGTCGAGATCGGCGACACCGGGCCCGGCATCCCGAAGGAGAACCTGTCGCGCATCTTCGAACCGTTCTTCACGACGAAGCCGGTCGGTGAGGGCACCGGACTCGGCCTGGACATCTCATGGCGCATCGTCGTCAACAAGCATCACGGCGATCTGTCCGTGCAGTCCGAGCCGGGCGACACACGATTCCGGGTGCGGCTGCCGCTGCGTGGTTTCGAGGAGGACGCGTCATGACCGAAGTGCCGGACATCGATGCCTCTGTGCCGCCGAGCGGCACTGGCTGCGTCGAGTGCGACGCCGCGGGCGGTTGGTGGGTGCACCTGCGCCGCTGCGTGCACTGCGGCCACATCGGCTGCTGTGACTCCTCGCCGGAGCAGCACGCGAGCAAGCACGCCGAGGCGGCCGGGCACCGGCTCGTCCAGAGCTTCGAACCCGGCGAGAGCTGGTTCTGGGACTACGCGGCCGAGGAATACTACGACGGCCCGCAGCTCGCCGATCCGCAAAACCATCCGCTCGGGCAGCCCGTGCCAGGCCCGATGGGGCGCGTCCCTGCCGACTGGCGGTCGAAGGTCCGCTAGCGGTGACCGGCAACGGCCGGATCGGCTGACCGAATGAGGCCCCGGACTCGCGGTCGTGGGCGGGGTGCTGGGTCCTTCTTGCATGGTGGGTGCGGCTAACACCGAGAGGCGCCGGCGGCCTGAGCGATCACCAGCCAGGTCGTTGACGAATTGTTGACGCGCTGCCCATACCTTCGCCACCAAATCGACTGGGGGCGTGTCATGAAGGTGTCGCGAAGAGACATGTTGAAAATTGGCGCGTTCAGCACGGCAGCGATGCTCGTGCCGATCGAGCGCCTCGGGCATGCGAGCCTGGCGAACCAGCCGCGGCTGGCCGCGAGCCTGCTGCCGGCGCCGTTCACCGTCCCGTTCGCGGTCCCCCCGGTGATCCATCCGTTTCGGATCGACGATACGACTGATTACTACAAGATCTACATGAAGCCCTTTCAGGCCGAGGTCCTGCCGGGGATCCAGACGCCGATGTGGGGCTACAACGGCACGTGTCCCGGCCCGACGATCCAGGTCGCCCAAGGGCGGCAGACGATCGTCCGGCACGTGAACAACCTGCCGGCCCAGCACCCGACTCTCGCGTACACCCCGTGGACCTCGGTACACCTGCACGGCTCGCCGTCCCAGCCCGAGTACGACGGCTACGCGAGCGACGTGACGAACCCGGGCCAGTACAAGGACTACGTCTATCCGAACTCTCCGACTGGCCGCACACTCTGGTACCACGACCACGGCGTGGGCCACACCGCCGAGAACGTGCAGATGGGTCTGGCCGCGCAGTATCACCTCTACGACCCGCTCGAGCGCACGCTGCCCATCCCGCACGGTGCCTACGACGTCCCGCTCATCGTCAGCGACGCCATGTTCGCCGCCGACGGGACATTGCTCATCGACAATCACGACGCGTCGGGCATGTATGGCGACGTGATCCTGGTGAACGGTCGCCCGTGGCCGGCGATGCGGGTCGCGCGGCGCAAGTATCGATTCCGCGTACTCAACGCGTGCGTCTCGCGCTCGTTCCAGTTCTTCCTCGACTCCGGCGACCCGGTCACCATGATCGGCACTGACGCGGGACTGATGCCGGTACCGGTGAAGGTGAAGAACTGGCGCCACGGAATGGCCGAGCGCTACGAGATCATCATCGACTTCAGCAAGTATCCGGTCGGCCGCCGTGTGGTTCTGGGCAACAACAGCCCGAAGAACAACATCAACTACGCGAACGTCGACAAGGTGATGGCGTTCGACGTCGTGGCCGACGACTTCAGCAAGGCCGGCAACTCGATCCCGTCGGCCCTCAATCCCGACAACCCGGTGATGGCGCTGAAGGCCAGCGATGCCGTAAAGACGCGTCGCTTCGACTTCGTCCGCGCCAACGGGCAGTTCACGATCAACGGCCGGACGTGGGACAACGTCGTGGCCAGCGGGTTCACCTACGTCGAGGCCAACCCGAATCACGGCGACGTGGAGCTGTGGGAGGTCCGCAACCTCTCCGGTGGCTGGTTCCACCCGGTGCACATCCATCTCGTGGACTTCAAGATCCTCGACCGCAACGGCAAACCACCACTGCCCCACGAGCAGGGACCGAAGGATGTTGTCTACCTCGGCGAGGGTGAGACCGCGCGCCTGCTCATGCGCTTCGAGGGCCGCGGCAAGTACATGATGCACTGCCACAACCTTGTCCATGAGGACCACGACATGATGACCCAGTTCGAGGTGTT
>JAOPVG010000446.1 GCA_025966255.1 Jatrophihabitans sp. | reverse complement strand
ATCGCGGGCGCGATCCTGTGGTGCGTCGCCGAAATCATCGACCTGCCGTTCCTCTTCCTGGTGTACCGCCGCTGGCTGCGCGCCGACGCCCGCGACGCCGCGCGGGTCGATGCCGTGCTCGAGGCCGAACGCGCCGCGCGGAAGGGGCTCGGCTCGTCCCAGTCCGAAGACCGCACCGAGCCGGACGTGACGGTCGAGCGTGACGTGCCGTGGTGGGTCAGCGATCCGGCGATGCAGGAGCGGCTGCGCCGTCCGAAGTGACGCTGAACGTCCAACTCCCGTCGGTCGCCCGTCGCAACGGATGGATCGCGACCGCCGACTCGGGTGGGATCGCGCCGTACACGTGCGGGAACTCGGTGCCGCCGCGGTAGCTGTCCTCGACCTTCAGCTCGGCGTCGACTCGATCGGACTCCACCTCGACGACGACGAGATCCGGCTCGTCGCGATAGGCCAGGTTCGCAGTACCTGCGACCTGGTCGGCGAAGGAGAAGTGGACGAAGCCTTCCGTCGACACGGACGCCGGGCGGTACTCGCCGGACTTCACCGCCTCGGCCCAGACATCCGGCGCGATGATGTGGAAGATGCGCATGACGTGGACGCTACGCCGGGCGCACTGGGGCCAGCTCGGGACGCTTCGCGACGCGCCCGTCACCGGACGAGCGCCCGCGGGCCCGGCGGACGGCCCACGGCAACACGGTGCCGCCGACCCAACGCAGCTCCGTGCCGGCCCGCCCCAGCGATCCGCGCCGCCCGCCCGGGGGCAGCGGTCGCGTCCACTCCTCGTCGAAGCCCGGCAGACCCAGACCGTGGGCGAACGCGGCCGCGATCAGTGCGTGCCCGTCGGGGTTGGCGTGGATCCGATCCGGGCTCCACAGCCGCAAATCCGATCCGACGCCGTGGGCGGCGAAATCGACGACAATCGCGTTTCGCGCCGCAGCGACGGAACGAACGCCCGCGTTGTACGCCCGCACCCGTGGCGCGAGCCGGCGAAACAGCGGCGCGACCTCGGCGATGTCGGGGAACGTGCAGGTGAGGGTGACCGCACCGGCGTCGGTCAGCGCCGTGAGCATCGTGTCGAGATCGCCCAGCACGGCGTCCTGATCGAAGGAAGGGCGCAGCATGTCGTTGAGACCGCCGATCACGGTGGCGAGATCGGGGCGCAGCGCGACCGCGGCCGTGAGCTGAGTCTGCCGGATCTGGCCGACGAGCAGCCCGCGTACCGCGAGGTTGGCGTAGTGCAGGTCCGGGCTGGTCGTCGCGACGAGTTCGGCGAAGCGATCGGCCCAACCGCGGAATCCACCCACGCCGTCCGGATCGTTGAGGCCCTCGGTCTGGCTGTCGCCGAGAGCAACGTATCTTGCGAAGATCGGCACGGCGCCATCGTGCCAGGTCACCAGCTCAGGACAGCCCGAGGAAGCGCGTCATCATGCGCAACTGGTAGTCGAAGTACGAGTCGTAGTCGGAGACCGCATTCGTCAGCCGGCCGAAGAGCTCGAAGCCGATGGTCCCGTGCATCTGAGCCCACGCGGACATGCCCCGGGCCAGCAGTGTCGGGGGCAGGCCTTCGAAGCCGGCGAACGTGCGCACGTTCTCCATGTCCGCGCGCACCTCGCGCCCCAACCGGTCAGCTGGGACTTCGACGACGCCGCGCTCGACGCCGTCGGCCAGAATGTGCATCGCGAGCACCACTGGTCGGGTTGCGGGTCCGATCGTGTCCTGCGGGGCCACATATCCGGGAACCGGACTGCCGTACAGCAGTGCGTACTCGTGCCGATGCTCCAGGGCCCAATCACGGGTCGCCCAAGCGAGCGCGATCCATCGGTTGGCCAGGTTGGCGCGTGGGACCTCGCCCTCGGCCTCTTCGACCGCATCAGCCAGGGACGTGTAGCCGTCGAGGATCAGCGCGGTAAGAAGGTCGTCGCGGCTGGCAAAGTAGCGATACATCGCGGATGACACGACGCCCAGATCCCGGGCGACCGCGCGGAGCGAGAGATTGGGCCCCTCGGCGGCGAGATGCTCGCGCGCGGCCTGCTTGATCTGCTCGATCATCTCGGCCCGGGCCCGGGCGCGGGGCGACACAAGCGGACGGGCGGTCATGAACTGAAGTGTGCCAGCAAACCGAGAGCACTGCACTACTTCGAGAGCAATGCTCTTGACAAACGTAAGATGCGAGAGCAATGCTCTCTTTCGAGAGCGGTGCTCTCCTAAATTGAAGGGAAGACCATGGGACTTCACATCGTCGTCGGGGCCGGACCGGTTGGCACCGCCCTGGCTCGCGAACTTCTGAACCGAGACGAGCAGGTTCGGGTGGTAACCCGCAGCGGCTCCGGCATCGACGGAGTTGAGAAGGCCAAGGGCGACGCCAGTGATCCGGTCCGGCTCACCGAACTCACCGCCGGCGCCACCGCCATCTACAACTGCGTCAACCCGCCCTACCACCGCTGGGCGCAGGAGTGGCCGGCCGTCTCCGCGGCCCTCATCAGCGCGGCCGAGGCGAACGGCGCCGTTCTGGCGTCCACCGCCAACCTGTACGGCTACGGCCCGGTGACGGCGCCGATGACCGAGCAGACTCCCCTCGCCGCCCGGGGGACCAAAGGGAAGGTGCGCAACCAGATGTGGCGCGATGCGCTGGCCGCGCACGAGGCCGGTCGCATCCGGGCCTTCGAGGTACGTGGCAGTGACTACCTCGGCGGCAACTCGCTGCTGTCGATGATCGTGACGCCGGCGTGGCGCAAGGGCCGCCGGGCGTTGCTACCGGCCGATCTGGACACGGTGCACACCTTCACCGATGTCCGCGACGTCGCACGCCTCTTGATCACCGGCGTCTCCGACGAGCGGGCCTGGGGCAAGGCGTGGCATGTCCCGAGCCCGGAAGCGGTCACCATTCGGGACGTCACCGCGGTCGCGGCGCAGCAGTTGGGGGTAGCCAACAAGGTCGGCGCGCTCCCCTACTCCGCGGTGTGGCTGGCCGGCCTGTTCAACCCGACCATCAAGGAGCTGCGCGAGACCCAGCACCAGTTCCGGAAGCCGTTCGTGCTGGACTCCACGGCCGCCCGTGAGACCTTCGGTCTCAAGCCGGAGAGCGTCGAGGATTCCGTGCGCTACGACCTCGAGAACAACCCGGCCTGAGCCCGCGAGTTGTCCGCCTGGCCCGGCGCGCCGTCGCGACGAGGGGCGGACAACTCGGTGCGTGGGCCGCTCAGTCGAACTGCGGGTCCTCGGTGCGCGTGCGCTTGAGCTCGAAGAAGTACGGGTACGAGGCGAGCAGCCGCGAGCCGTCCCACAAGCGCACCGCTTCCTCACCGCGCGGAATTCGGGTGAGCACCGGCCCGAAGAAGGCGACGCCGTCGATGTGGATCGTCGGGGTACCGACATCCATCCCGACGGGATCCATGCCCTGGTGATGCGACTTCTTCAGCGCGTCGTCGTACTCCGTGGAGTCGGCAGCGTCGGCGAGCGACTCGGGCAGCCCGACCTCCTTGAGCGCTTCGACGATGAGTTCGCGGTCGAAGTCCCGGCCCTCGTTGTGTCGCTTCGTGCCGAGCGCGGTGTAGAGGTCGCGCAGCACCTCACTGCCATGGGCCTGCTCAGCGGCGATGCACACGCGCACTGGGCCCCAGCCCCGTTCGAGGAGCTCCTTGTACTGCTCGGGGAGGTCATCGCGGGCCGAGTTGAGAACCGACAGCGACATCACCCGGAAGTGGAGATCGATCGGCCGTTGCTTCTCCACCTCGAGGATCCACCGGGACGTGACCCACGCGAACGGGCACAGCGGATCGAAGTAGAAATCGACAACCGGCCGTTCCGTGGCCGATGTGGGGGAAGAAGTAGTCATGTCAACAACAGTACCCATGTCGCCGCGCCGGGGCGCAAGAAAACGCGGCTCCGAGCCCAGGCCGGCCGTACTCGCTACGCCAGAGCCGAGAGCGCCTCGTCAGCATGCAGGTTCATGTTCATCTCGCTGTGGATCGCCTTGACGACCTTGCCGTCCTTGCCGATCGCGAACGTCCACCGCTTCACCGGGCCGAGCCGGCCCAGCAGACCGCTCCGCTTGACGCCGAAGAGATCGGCGACCGAGCCGCCCACGTCGGACAGCAGCGGGTAGTCGAACGAGTGCAAATCTGAGAATTCCTTCTGCTTCGCGACGCTGTCGCGGCTGATGCCAACCCGCTGCACGCCGGCGGCCGTGTACTCGGCGCCCACGTCGCGGAAGTGGCAGGCCTCCTTGGTGCAGCCGCTGGTCATCGCGGCCGGGTAGAAGAACAGCACCACCGGCCCGTCGGCCAGCAAGGCACTCAGCGAGCGCTCGACGCCGTCCTGGTCGGGTAGTTCGAAGTCGGGAACCTCGTCGCCTTCACGCATGCTTGAACTCTAACCATGACGGGGACGCTGGAACCTGTCGTGAAAGACTCGTCCCAAAGGCGCTCGCCGCGGATCCGGTACGCGCTCGACCGACGAACACCATGCCTTCTGCGAAGGCTCGACTCCCATAAGGAGTGACCGACCCGTGGCCGTGCCGAACCTCACCCGCGATGACGCGCGCACCCGCGCCGAGTTGCTGCACGTCGAGTCCTACGACGTCGCGATCGACCTGACCGACGGGGGCGGCAAGCCGTCCGAGCG
>JAOPVG010000442.1 GCA_025966255.1 Jatrophihabitans sp. | reverse complement strand
CGGTCAGCTCCACCTCTTCCTCGGTGGGCACGCCGTCGACCGGGCAGGCCCCGCGCGGCGGGATGTAGACCTTGCGGCACACCGGGCAGCGTTGGCCGATCAGCTTGCCCTGCTCGAGGCTGAGCAGATAGCGCGTCTCCTGGATCGACGCCGAGTGCTGCACGCGCAGCGAAACCGGTGTCGTGATGATCGTGACCGCCGCCGGCTCGACGGCCGTTCTGGGTCCGGTCGCTGGGGCACTAGCCGCCTGATCCCGCGAGACGGCTCGCGCTGTCGTCGATCGGGATCGCCGGCGCGCGGTCGGTGGTGACCTCGACCGGAGCGGGTCCAATTTCAGCCCGCCGATGAAGAACGCACGCGCCACAGCGCCCGTCACGCCTTGATGTACGTGTCGTCGACGAACCACCGGTCACCAGTGCCGTGCCGCGCCGGGCCGGCCGGGTCGATGAACTCCGAAGTGAATGTCTGCGCCCAGCGGTAGATCGTCACGTGATCAACTTCGATGCCGCGTTCACCGAGCAGCGCCTCGACATCCCGGTAGGACAAGCCGTAGCGCAGGTACCAGCGCACCCACCGCGATCACCTCACGCGGAAACCGATGACGGGCCGCGCGGACGAACCAGAAGTCGACTTGATCAACCGCATTTGTGGCTGCGCCGGGTTGGTCAATGAATTGTTCTTCCTGATCGGCACTACGGACGCTGTCATGGCACGACGACCACGACGGGTGCGTCGTTGCGCGAGGTAAGCCGGTGGCTGAGTGAGCCGGCCAGATGATGCAACACCTTCGCGGACCTGCCGACGACGACGAGGTTCGCGTGCAATACGCGGGCAATATCGGTCAGGACCTGAGTGGCGTCGCCGTGCTCAGCAACGAACGTGAGTGCGACGCCTAGTTCGTTGGCGCGGTGAGCGGCTTCGCTTTTCAGCTCGTCGGCGACTTGTTGTCTGGCCTGCTCGACGCCGGCGTAGTCATACGGCACCCCGAACGCCGCGGCCGGTTCGGTGAGCGGAACGACGTGGACCGCGACCACTGTGCCGTTGCTGCGCACGGCTTCCCCGGCTGCCCAGCAAAAGGCGTCCCAACTGCTCGGTGAACCGTCGAGCCCGACCACGATCACCGGCGCTGCGACGTCGTTGCGACCCGGTGCATGAGACCGTCGCCCTGCTGCAGTGTCTTGGGCCATTTGCCATCACCTCTTGTGAAACGCGTGGAGTCAACGCGTCGAGTTAGCTCGACGCGACGACGTCGACCAGGCGTAGCAGCGCCGGGAGCGCCGCATTCAGTTCGGCTGCATCCTGCTCGTCGAGCTTGTCGATCAACTCCGTCAATGCCTCTGCGCCAGCCCGGCGGCGCTTGCGAAGGAGTTGCCGCCCGGCGTGCGTGATCTCCACCAGAACGACCCGGGCATCGACGCGATCGCGCCGGCGTTCAGCAAGGCCGAGCCGCTCGAGCTGGGTCACCAATGACGTCATCGAAGGCTGCGCGATTTCCTCGGCCACGGCGAGATCGGTCAACCGCCTCCGGCCGGTGTGCTCCAGCGTGGCCAACGTCGACAACGCCGTCAGGCTGAGCGTTCGCGATCGCCGACGGATGATTCCGGAGGCAAGGGTGTACAGCGCCTCGCCGAGAACCTCGTTCCGCGGTATCACGAAGCAAAGCATACACTTATCTATATAGTTGTGTAAATGTAAATCAGAACCGCGCTTCGCCGACGAGATCGAGTACGAAGCCTGAGCCCAACCAGAACGTTTGCCGGCACCGGGATCGCGGATCTCAGGCGACGCCGGGGCCGGAAATACTGGCGGGCCATGCAGTCGTTTGCATCGGCGAGCACCGCGACATCGAGACGGGAGCTTTGATGACTACCTCTGAGCACTATCAAGAATCGTTGGAGACCGCCGCAGCTTTGCTGGGTCGGTCTCTTGAGTTGCCGCTCGGTCGGGGTGAACCGCCTTCTGGCGCGGAGTTCCGACGGCTCGCGACAGAGCACACATTCGGTGATTCGTGGCCGCGCAGTGGACTGGACGTCCGCAGCAAGGCGCTCATTTCGGTCGCAATTGCGGCCGCATTGGGCACCCATGAGCCGCTGCGCGGCCAGCTGCGGATCGCGCTCCACAACGGCGTCAGCAAGGAAGAGGTCGTTGAGCTGTTCATTCATCTTGAGGCCTACGCGGGCGCGGCCCGCGCCTTCGACAGCTACCAGGTCGCTCTCGCCGTGTTCGCCGAGAGCGATGCCACCTAGCGGTCGGGAAGGCCCGCGCTGCTCAGCGGCAGGCACGGGCCGATGCGAGACGGGGCGGTTTTGCTTGCCGTCCATCGGCTCGGAGAACACGAAGCTGAACGCCACATCGGCTTCCGCGTCCGCGTCATGGTCGATGTGGATGCGGTAGACGGATGGGCGTCGATGATCAGCACGGTTCTGTTCGGGTTGTCCGGCGCGAACAGGTCGGTCAGGTCGAGACGTGCGTCGTCTTCGGGGGATTTGAGGTTGGCGGCGCTGAAGTGGTCGGACATGAGTGACCCACCGACCTGGGTATTCACCGGGCCCGCGGCGCGCAGCGAAACGGGAGTATCGGTGGTGAGGCCGACTCCGTCGGCACCGCACCTAGGAGGCGCCGGCAATGGAGTATCTGGTCACGATGACGACACTGGTTCCGGACGGAACCACGGACGAGGCAGTTCAGGAGATCCGTGGCCGCGAGGCCGCCCGCTCTCGTGAGCTTGCCGCACAGGGCCACCTGTTGCGCCTGTGGCGACCTCCGCTGCAGCCGGGCGAATGGCGCACCCTCGGCCTGTTCGCGGCCGCCGATGAGGTCGAACTCGAGGACGTCCTCGCCTCGATGCCGTTGCGGATCTGGCGCTCAGATCAGGTGGTGGCGCTCGCGACTCATCCGAACGATCCGCGACAGTCCCCCGCGGCGAATGCCGGGGAGTTCCTGACCACCTTCACCGTGACGATTCCCGACGATGCAGACGCGGCGGAGGTGGAGGACCTCACGGCTCGCGAAGCCGATCGGACACGCGAGCTCGCGGAGCAGGGACACCTCGTCCGGCTGTGGATGATGCCGCCCATGCCGGGCAGTTGGCGGGCCCTTGGTCTGTGGCGAGCTGATGACGGGGAGCAGCTAGCGGCGTTCCTCACATCGCTGCCCATGGACAGGTGGATGACGACGGATACGACCCGTCTCACCGAGCACCCGAATGATCCGGCCAGAACCGGCGCGTGATCGACCTCGGCGGCGCTCGAGGTAGGCAAATGCGGGCCTGGACCAGGCGGCTGCTGCAGGCCGGCTACCGCGTCATCACCTATGACCGTCGCGGGTTCGCTGGGCCGCGCCCGCATCAGCGAGCAGGCCGGGCAGAACAGCTTCACCGGCCACGGCCGACAGCTGTCGCAATCTGAACCTTGATCCGGTTGAGTTCCGCTCTGTTGGGGTACCGGCCTCCGTCAAATGAACGATGCACCCAGTGTTGGGCAATGCTTGACTGGCCAACACCGACACCGGCACCGCGCTGCCGCCGGTGCCGGCAGGGGGTTTCATCGTGAGGCGTATGCACAGCCGTTCGTGGCGCGCGATGCGGCTTTGCGTCGCGGCGCTTCTCGGTGTGTCGATGCTCGTGGGGTTCGTCGCCCGGTCGACGCCGGCAGCAGCGTCGACCTCGGTGCTTTCGCGACTCCCGTATCTGACCGACCTGACCTCCACCTCTGTGGCGGTGACCTGGGCGACGACCTCGGCCGACAGCAGCCCGGGCGTTGTGACGTACGGTCCAGCCGGTTCGTGCACCCAGTCGGCGGTGGCGGCCCAGCAGGGTGCGACCAGCTACACCGCGTTCGGCGAGACCGCGCCGTATTACCAGCACACCGTCCAACTGGGTGGTCTTACACCGGGCGGCTCGTACTGCTACCGCATCTACAGCGGTGCCTCGACGCCCGGAACCCCGTTGCTCGACGAGCAGCCGAAGGTTGCGACCTCGTTCACGACCTCGCCGGCCCCGGGAGCAGCGAGCCCGTTCAGCTTCGACGTCCTCGGCGACTTCGGCGAGACGTCGCTGTCCAACAATCCACCGCTGGGCACCTATAACCAGTACCAGGCCGCGCTCGACGGCCAGCTCGCGGCGAGTGCCTCTGCTGCGAGCAACCCGGCGCTGTTCGCCGTCTCGACGGGCGACGTCGCCTACAACAGCGGCACGACCACCAACTACGGCGACGTGAACCACCCTGCAGACGGCCCCGGTGGCGCTGCGGAGCAGAGCAACATCTTCGATCCCCGTTACTGGGGCAAGGTGGGCTCGAGCTTGCCCACGTACACGACCACGGGCAACCACGGCCGCAACAGCACTTTCATCTCGACCTGGCCGACACCGAATAACGTGAAGAACTCGAATGGCGTCTACACCTCGGCGTTGAGCTACCCGGCTGTCGACGGCATAGCGGCGGGGAAATACCCGAGCGACTGGTACGCGTTCACGGTCGGTGGCG
>JAOPVG010000433.1 GCA_025966255.1 Jatrophihabitans sp. | reverse complement strand
ACCGGCTTCGGTGCGCCGTCCACGAGGTCCTTGGCCTCCTTCAGGCCGAGGCTCGTGAGGGTGCGCACCTCCTTGATGACCTGGATCTTCTTGTCGCCAGCGGCCTCGAGGATGACGTCGAACTCGTCCTTCTCCTCGGGGGCGTCAGCGGTGGCGGCCGGACCGGCCGGGCCGGCCGCCACCGCGACGGGCGCGGCGGCGGTGACGTCGAACGTG
Source organism: Jatrophihabitans sp. (assembly GCA_025966255.1). GTDB lineage: Bacteria > Actinomycetota > Actinomycetes > Mycobacteriales > Jatrophihabitantaceae > Jatrophihabitans. The sequence continues at coordinate 6,228 of JAOPVG010000433.1, read as the reverse complement.
TCCTCGAACTGCTTCACGAAGTCGCTGAGCTCGAGGAGAGTCATCTCCTTGAAAGCATCCAGCAGTTCGGGTGTGCTGAGCTTCGCCATGATGGCAATTTCCTTTCGGTAAAGCTGTCTCGCCGGATGAGCCGGCTATCAGTGGTGGGTAACTACTCCGCCGGCTCGGCGGGGGTTTCGGGCGCTTCGGCGACGGCCTCGGCGGTGGTGTCGGACGACGCGGCCTCGGGCTCGGCATCCGGCGGGGTGGTCGGTTCGTCGGCGGAGTCGAGAGCCGGGGCCTCTGCTGCGGGAGCGTCGGCGGCCTTCTTCTCTTCCAGCGCCGCGGCCAGGCGAGCCATCTGCGACAGCGGAGCCTGGAACAGGCCCGCAGCACGGGTGGGCAGCGCCTTGAGCGCACCGGCGAACTTGGCGAGCAGCACCTCGCGCGATTCCAGGTCGGCGATCTGGTTGATCTCGGCGGCGGAGAGCGACTTGCCGTCGAGCACCCCACCCTTGATCACCAGCGTCGGGTTCGCCTTGGCGAAGTCACGCAGGCCCTTGGCGGCCACAACAGCGTCGCCCTTGACGAACGCGATCGCGGTCGGACCGGTCAGGAGCGTCTCGTCCAGTGCGACGCCGGCATCGGCCGCCGCGCGCCGGGTCAGGGTGTTCTTGACGACCGCGTACGTGGTGTCGCGACCGAGCGCCCGGCGCAGGTCGGTGATCTGCTTGACCGTCAGGCCGCGGTACTCGGTGATGACGGCTGCGGAGGAGCTGGAGAAGTGCTCGGTGATCTCGGCTACGGCCTTGATCTTCTCGGGGTTCGGCTCGAGCCGAGAATGGGCATCTGTGGGCATGTGCTACCTCCTCTCGTTCTGAGTCAGGCTGGTCGAGTCGTGCTCAGAAACGAAGAAGCGCCCCGGCGCAGGGCGCACGGGGCGGCGTCACAGCCGTACCTTGCCGACCTGCGCGGGCCGCTCCGGCGCTCCGGAGGCGTTCGGTCACGTGTGCGCACGTGACAACCAGCGGTCTTGGGTGGATCTGTGGCCACGGTACTCGACGCACAGGATGCGGACCAAATCCCGCCCTCATGCCGACTCACGCTGACCAGGTTGCTCCGAACGCGACGAACGGCGGCGTGACGTCGCTGTCGACCTCGATGAGGGCAGCCGCCAGAGCCGCGGCCGAATCGACCCCGCCCGCCAGCTTGGCGTGATAGCCGGCCATCGTCTGCGCAGCAACGTCGTCAGCCACCCTGGCGACTCCCGCGATCACGCTCCGGGTGCCGAGATTCAGCAGGACGCTCGCGAGCCCGAGCGCCTCGTCGCCGGGACGGACGGTGGCGAGTCCTACCTCGCACGCGGACAGCACGACGTGCTCGGGAGCAAGTGCCGACTGGTCCAGTTCGTGCGCGAAGATCGGTCCGTCGGCCATCCGCAGGGACGAGAAGAGCGGATTCTCGGGCTGATGCACGCCGTGGGCAGCGACATGCAGGACGTGCGCCCGCGACACCGCAGTGGCGAACTCCGCCCTTGTCGCCGCCGACCCGGTCGACACCGTCGAACCCGGCCACGCCGATCCCACTGCCTCGGCCTCCTCGGCACCCCGAGCGAGGTCGGGCCCGGCGATCGCCGCCACGTCGGTCCTGGCAGCTGCACGCTGCTCCGTCGAGGCGAGCCACTTCGTCGCCGACGGCGCGACCACGAGCGACACCCCCCGCAGCGAGGGCAACGAGGCCCACGGCAACTGACCGAGGTCGCCGGTCGACACTATGGCCAGCGCCTCACCAGCGAGCCCGAGCGGCGCGATCAGCGCGGCGTCCAGGCCGGCCAGAGATCGACGCAGCGAGGACCGGACGGCGCCCCGGATCCCACCAGGCAAACGGGGCTGGGCCAGCACATCGAGATCGGCCCGGACGCGGCGCACCCCCTCGGCCGCCGGGACGGCCGAGCCGAGGTCGTGCAGGCGCAGCCGGGCCCCGATCACCACTGCCCAGGACCGACCATTCGCCTGAACGAACATCACCATGGTGCGGCCGCGCTCGACGAGCTTTGCCCGCACGTCCTCCATGCCGGCGGCGCGAACGGCCGAGCCGGAGCCGGACACGGTCCAGGTGCGGGCAACGATCTGCTGCTCGAGATCGCGGCGGCGGCGCAGCAACGGCTCCGCGGCGGCGCGATCCTGCTCGCCGACCCGCAGCGATTCGATCGTCTGCCGCAACTCAGCCAGGAGGTCTGCGGCAACCGGATCATCGGGTGGTCGCACCGCCGGCAGCCGGCTCGACACCGCCCGGGCCCGTTCCGCTGCCGCGAACACCGAGGCCGGCCGGCCACTGTCGAGGGCCAGGGCGACGTCGAGCTCGGCCAGGCGCCGGCCGTGCACCGCGGACGCAGTGCGGAGATCGATGCTGCCGAAGCTGGCCTGGTAGTCGGCGAGCACCCCGAGCGCGCGCCCGATCCGCCGACGGGCCGATCCGGTCTCGCCGCGCGCCGCGTCCGCCCGCGCGTGCACGTAATCCGAGTGCAGCCGCCCGGTGATCGGATCGTCGCGACGGGCGGGGGGGAGCCCGGCGAGTGCGTCGGCCGCGGCGCTCACCTGACCCGCGGCCAGGTGGGCCTCGGCGACGATCAATGCCGCGGTCCGCGACGGCAGCCGGAGCCGTTCGGCCTCGAACTCGGCGCGCAGCCGCTGCGCCGGTGCGACGAGTCGAGATCCCGGGCGCTGCGCCGCGAGATCACCTTGCAGCAGCAGCAGTTCGGCGCTGCGCCGCCAGCGGTCGATGCCGCGCCGGCGGAAGCGGTCCCGCGCTCGCGCGGCAAAGCGGCGCGCTGCCTCGGTGTCGCCGCCGATCAACGCCCCGTGCGCGCGTTCCAGCTCGACCTCGGCGAGATCCTGCGGGAGCCGATCGCGGCGAAAGATCGCCGCCGCGCCGGCCAGGGCCACATCGGCCTCGCGCACGAGGCCGGCTTCGACCAGCACCCGCGCGCGGTCGAGCAGTGGGATGCCCTCCGGCAGTTCCGGTGAGAGTGCGACGGCGTCGGCCATCTGGCGCAATGCACTGGGCAGATCGCCGGCGAGGTAGTCCAAATAGCCTAGGTTGTGCCGGGCCTTGGCCTCCTCCGGCGCCATACCGGCGTCCTGAGTCAACCGGATGGCCGCGTCGAACAGCGGTCGGGCGGCCCGCAGGTTCCCGAGATAGAGATGAACGATCGCGAAGTTGCCCAGGATGACCTGGCGATCGAACGCCGGCGCGTGATCGATGAACTCGTAGGCCTTTGTGTACGCCATCAACGCCGAACTGAGATCGCCGGACCGGATCGCGAGCGCGCCCCGCTGCGACCGCACCAGCACCGAGATCGCCGGATCGCCCACGTCGTCCGCGAAGCGCTCGGCCTCGGCCAGGATCGAAAGCCCTGCAGCCGGACCGCCGAACTCCGACTCGGCCAGCCCCAGCGTGACGAGCACCTTGGCCCGCTGGGCGTCGTGCTCACGGTCGTGCGGGAGTTCGGCCAACGCGGCGAGGGCGCGCTGCGCCAACGACCGGGCCCGGGCCGGCCGCGCCGCGGCGTACTCGTCCACCGCCCGCGCATGCAGCGCACGGACCGCTGCGACTGGATCGCCGCGCGGCCGGGCCTGCGTCGCCTCGCCTGCGCTCACAACTCGATCGACGGAGTGATAACCGGTGGGTGGCCGGCCCCCTGCGGTGGCCGGACGATGAACTGGGCCAGTCCGTGCGGCACGTCCTCGATGACGAAGCGGCCGTCGGCGTCGGCGATCACGGTGAGCGTCTGGTCGACGATCCGTAGCTCAACTGTGACCCCGCCGCCCGGCGCCACCCAACCGTCGACCCGTACCCGGTCCGCACCGGCCGGCGTAACCGTCACCATCGTGGTCAGGCTCGCGCTGGTGAACGTGATCGTCTGGGCCTCGACCGCACCGTCGGAACGGACACCGGTCAGCTCATCGGAGCGCTGCAGTTCGGCAAGTTCGGCGTGCAGGGCGTCGAGCGTGATGCCGAATCGGATGCGGTCGACGAGCCCGTCCGGAACCGGGTCGAGCTGGTCGAACAGCGCGGCGGTGCGTTCGAAGATGTGCCGGTCCGTGGCGTCGATGTCGCCCGCGGCGAGCTGCTCGACCGACGGCCGCGATGGTGTGGTCATGAGCCCTCCCAAGCGGGGTCGTTGGCTAGTTGCGAGCGCAGCTTGGCGAGGCAGCGCCCGCGCGTGGGACCGATGCTGCCGACCGGCATGCCCAGGGCGGTCGCGACGGCGGCGTAATCGGGGCGATCGGTGAAGGCGATGACCCGGAGCAGGGCCCGGCAGCGCTCGGGCAGGTGGGCGATGTGCTGCCACAACCGGCTGTCGCCGTCGTCGCGCAGGACGCGTTCCTCGGGCAGATCCCGGGTCGGCGTCACGACGTCGTCGGCCTCGAACTCGGTGGGCCGGACACGGTCGTTGCGTTTGAGGACCCGCCAGGCCTCGCGCCGCGTGCTGACGATCAGCCATTGCAGGACGGCCTGCGGGTCGGTGATCGAGTCGGCGGATCGGACGAAGGCGAGCCACACCGACTGCACGACGTCCTCGGCGGTCTGGCTGTCGAGGCGCTGGGCCCGGGAGGTATGCCACAGGATCGGCGTGAGCAGGCCGACCAGTTCGCCCATCCGAGCCTCGTCCCCTGCCCGATATTCGCGGAAGAGCGTCGCGGCACGATTCGCGAGCGTCTCCGGAACTTGGTCGGCGCCGATCACGGATGCAGCCCATCGACACAGGCCGCGACTGCGGCCCAGCCCCGGCCGACTGCGGTACCGACGTCGATGGCCGACAGATCGCCGCGGCCCAGCTGACCGGCGATCTCACCGGCCAGCACCGGACCGGCGAACGACGTCCCGCTCCACACGGCAAACCCGGAGCTGAAGTCGTCCGGATCGATCGTCGACCGCGCGCCGTCACCAGCGACGCTCGTCGCGACCGAGGCCTGCTCGGCGGCGTTGATGGTGATCGGGTACGTGCTCACGAGCGCTGCGCCCTGGCGGTGGCAACAGACCCAGGCCCCCGCGTTGCTGAACAGCGCGATCGTCGCATTGGGGTTGAGCGCACCGACGCTGATCACCGGGAGGCAGTCCTTGTCGGGCGCGGTGACCGGGCCACCCGGCCACGGGGTGAACGCGGCCGGGAACATCGGCCGATCGGTCGAATCGTTGCCCGCCGCTACGACTACCGATACCCCGAGACGGCCGAGGGCGAGCAGCGGCTCGAGCAATTGCGCATCGTAGGTGATGTCGTCGGGCTGCTCGTGGTAATAGCCGAGCGAGAGCGACAGAACGTCGATGATGCGGTCCGGATCGTTCGACTCGACCGCGATCTGTTGACGCAGCGCGAGCAGGTGCAGGACGTCGAGCAGGTTGCTCTCGGCCACCACGCCATCGCCGCCCATCACCTGGACAGCGAGGATGTCGGCATCGGGGCACTGTTGGCGGATCAAGCCGGCGATGAAGGTGCCGTGACCGGCGTCGGCGTCGAGCAGGCCCTCGTACGGACTGCCGGTGACCCCGCTGACCTCCGGATTCGCGATCGGCACGTCCAGCACCATCGGCTCGAGGTCGACAATGTCCGGCGGCAGCCACGGGTGCGAGCCCACCCCGGTATCGACGACCGCAACGACCGGCCTGCGGTTTCCGAGCCGCTCGTTGCGCGGCGGCAGGGTGCCCAGCCAGGTAACCGGCTGACGTCCGCCCCATCCGGGCACGCCGTACTCGCTGCTGCCATATCCGTGGCCCTGCACGAACGGGGAGCCACCCACTCCATGACCCTGGACGAACGGAGATCCCCCGATTCCATGGCCCTGCACGAAGGGTGAACCGCCGATGTCCGGGCCGCCGGCCGCAGTCATCAGGTGGTCGAGCGATGCCTGCCGCTGCCCAACCGAATCGCGACCGATGAGGCCGCGGAAGGTCTGCAGCACGCTCCACGCGTCGGGTGCCGCAGTGGCCGCGACGCTGTTGGGGACCAGGCGGACCCGGTACGGGGCGTTGAGCGGGCGGTCGGCTCGGCGGGCCACCTCAGCCGCGCGGAGTGCGCGCTGCGGATCGTCGCCGACGAGTTGCAGCCCGAACCGGCGAGCCGCCTCCTCCAGCGCTCCACGGACGTCGGCGTCCGAGGCACTGCTGACGATGAGGCGATCGGCGACGTACACGGTGGGCCGGATCGGCCTCTGGCCGGCGACCTGCATCGCCGTGGTCGGGTCGAGC
>JAOPVG010000420.1 GCA_025966255.1 Jatrophihabitans sp. | reverse complement strand
GGTGAACACGGTGGCCTCTCGCCAGCTCGCGATCAGGTTGAGGCGCACCGAGGTCTCGCCGGCGTGCGCGGCGTCTTTGGTGTGCATGTCGGTGCAGAAGCCGCAGCCGTTGATCTGACTGGCGCGGATCTTCACCAGTTCCTGCGTCGCGGCGGGCAGCGTCGAGGCCGAGGCCACCCTGCCTGCCGAAGCGAAGTACGTCAGGATCTTGGCTGCGTCCGGGCTGCCGAAGAGGTTCAAGCGGGCATCCATGGTGAGCTCCTATGCCGTTGCTGATGGTTACCCACCTCTGACGGAATCGCTCGGCGGGATGTGACAGCAACGAAGGCGACTGACCGGTTACTGCTGCTCGCCGAGTTGCCGGCGGATCCCTTCGCGACGCTGCTCCAGGCCCTCCAGGACGCCCTCGATCTCCTCGACATTCGTCAAGATCGCGGCGACGTCCTCGGCATCCATTGCGCCGGCGCCCTCGCCGCCCACTTGGGACCGGAGATCGTCGATGAGCTTGCGCTGCTCGGCGATCTCGGCCTCGACGTCCTGCAGCTCTTGCCGGAGGCTCTCCTGTTCAGACCTGTCCGCCATCGTGCGTCCCTTCTGATCGGCTCAACTGTCGGCTCGTACTCACAACGCTCCCGATCGAGACGACCGGGCTGACAAGAATCTCAGAACGCGTGCCGGAGACGGAGGCTGACGGGTCGACCGTCGGGGTCGGGGAGGACACGGTACAGCGGCGTCGCCCACGCCCGCGTGGCTCGAGAGAGCGTCGGCCTCACATAGGGCCGCAGGCGACCGGGGGGTCGGGGGCCGGTCCGTCCGCCGTCGTGCCAGCGCTGCAGGTTCGCCGCGCTGTCAGCAAACGCCTCGAACGCGCTGCTCGGATCGAGCAGGTCGGTGTCGTCGCCGGCGGCACGGTCGAGATGTTCGCGGGAAAGCTCGAGCCGTAGTTCGCGGGCGAACCTCCGGGCGCCATCGCCGAATCGGTCGACGACGCGGGGTTCCCGCTCGTCCAACTCGGCGTCCACGACCGCGCAGGAGAGCTCGGAGTCGTGCGTCCAGGAGCGGCGATTGACATTGTCCGAGCCGACCGAGGCCCAGACGTCGTCGACGATGCAGACCTTCGCGTGGACGTATACCGGCGTGCCCGCATGGTTCTCGACTCCATAGATCGCGACTCGGTCCGGGCCGGCCGCGTCGAGCTTGGCGAGGGCCTGGACGCGGCCGACGAGGTTGAGTGGCAGGCTCAGCCGGCCGTCCTGGTCGGGGTAGTGGGGGATGACCGCGACCAGGCGCAGGCCCGCATCGGCGATGAGCGCCTCAGCGAAGCAGTCGACGACCTCGGCCGACCACAGGTACTGGTCCTCCAGGTAGATCAGCCGATGAGCGCGAGGGATGACGTGGTTGTAGGCGCGCGCGACGCTGCGTTCGCCGCGGGGAGCGAACGGGTAGCCGCGGCGACGGTTGGGATAGGTGCGAAGTAGCTGCGTCAATTGCGTGCCGCGCGGCTCGGGATCGGGCGCCTGAGGGGGCAGCCGACCGGGGGTGTGATCGTCGTGGCGGAGCCGCTCGCTGATGGCGTCGATCGGGTTGCGGGTCAGCGGCTGCGGATCGTTCCAGCGTTCCCGGAAGACCGTCTCGATGTCGCCGACGGCCGGGCCCCGGACGGCGAGTTGGACGTCATGCCATGGCGGTCGAGGGCCGTAGACCTTGGCCATCGGTTGCGGGCGCGGGTCCCCATCATGGTCGGGACCGTCGTTGCGGCTGTGGCACAGATCGATGCCACCGACGAAGGCCACGTCCAGGTCCGGGCGTCCGGGATGGCGCAGAACGACGAACTTCTGATGGTGCGAGCCGCCCGGACGAACCCGCATGTCCAGCAGGCATTCACCGCCGGCCGCCTCGATGTCCTCGCCGAGATGCCGGTTCTGTTGCTCGCTGAAGGAGAGGCGGTCCAGATGCGAGCGCCAGATCAGGCCTTTGACGACGACCCCGCGCCGCGCCGCATCACACAGCACGCGGGACACCTCGGTTCCCGGCCCGTCCAGCCGCTCGTCGGGATCGCCCCGCCAATCCGTGAACAGCAGCAGATCACCGCTGCGCAGCTGGCGTACGCAACGCAACAGCTCCGGGAAGTACGTTGCGCCGTGGATCAGGGGCCGCACGTCGTTGCCGGCCGACCAGGCCAGCCCGTCGCTGTGACGGCGATCCAACTGGGTTGCGGGATTGCCGCGTCCGTACGCGCTCAGGAACCAGTCTGCGACACCCACTCCGCCATCTAACCGCGATCGCTGCGGCCGTGAGGCGCCGGACTACGGGCGCAGGGTCGCGCCGTAGATGATCTGGTGATACTTGGACGCGGAGTAAGGCGGCGGTGTGGACGAGACCGCCCAGACCAGGTACAGGCGGCCGGGAGCGATCGCCGCCCCGATGTAGTCGCCCGGGAAGTAGCCGCCCGCCTGCGCTGCGTACTTGAGGACCGAGCGCGGGCCGATCGATGTTGGCGGGCCGAAGCTGCGCCCGCCATTGGTCGACACCGACAGCTGCTGCTGCACGAACCCGCCGCTCTGCGCGGGCTTCGTCCGGGTGCCGTAGGTGACGTACACCGTCCCGGCGCGAGCCACGACGTCGACGTTCACGCGCTGCACCCCGCTGACGTCACCGCGGGACACGCGGATCGGTGACGACCAGTGCGTGCCGTCAGTGGAGAAGGACTCGTACACGGGGTCGGTGTCGCCGACCCCGCCCTCCCACGCCGCGTACATCACGTGTGTCACCGAATCGATGTCGGCGGCGAACAGGCAGCACCGAACGCCATCGGCGTAGCCGCCCGCGTTGTTGGCCACCTCGGTTCCGGTCGACCAGGTCTTGCCGCCGTCGGCCGATGTGGAGGCATAGATGGTGCCGGCGGCGTCGATGGGAGCGGCAGTGGCATTGCGGTGCAGCTGAGGACGTCGCGCCTCCGGTTGCGCGCCGGGAACGATGTCGGGCACCGCGCCGCCGGGGCCGAAGTCGTAGTACGTGTCGACGATGTGACCGTTCGGCAGGATCATCGGTTGCGAGTTCTGGCTGCCGTGATCGATGGGGGTCACGTAGGTCGTAGCGCTCCAGGTGCGCGCCTTGTCGTCAGACCAGCGCACGGCTTGAGGTGCACTCAAGTAGGTGTCGCCGTTGTACCGGAACGGTGTCCAGAACTGGTACACCCTTCCGCGGTGCGGGCTCGTCTTGGAGTTGTCGACGACGATCCAGTTCTTGTCGTCGGAGTAGTTGCAGTCGGAACTGCGGTGCGCGTAGAACGGCGTGCTCCAGGTCTGCCCGCCGTCGCTCGAGCGGAGGACAGCCACCGCGGTCCGGCAGCCGGTCACGTCGATGAGGAGCACGGACAGGTAGGCGGTTCCGTCCGGACCGAACGCGATGACGGGGTCCGACGCTCGTTGGTAGGTGCCGCCGGCGGCCGTCGTGATTCCCTGCACCGGCTGGTGGTGCCACGACTTGCCGGCGTCCGCGGTCCACGCGACGGAGATGTCCACCGCGCCGCCGTCGGGGAAGCGCGAATCGTGCGCCGCGGCAATCGCGTCGTTCTTGTTCGTGGGCGACACCGCGACATGGGGTTCGACCACGGTGTCCGGCTCGGACCCGGGTTGGGACGCGATGTCCTGTCGGATCACCTGTCCCTGACTCACCACGACCGGCGGGTCAGGCGCCGCGGCTGCGGCGGCCGTCGGCCACGCTGCGGCCGCGGCGACAAGCAGGAACGCAAGCTGAACAGCGAGCAAGGGACGAGCGATACGGCCGGTCATGAATCACCTCGAGGAGATGCTTGCAGCAACGGGATGATTCGGACTATCCCACCCGAATGCCGCGCACACCAGGTCGGTCGACGCGTCTCCATGCGTTGCGGGACTTCAGCCGCCGCTTTCCGACTCGGCGTCCAGCGCCCTGGACACCCGGCGGTGCGCTTCCCAGATCTCCTCGGGCAGGTTGTCGAACTGCTCGAGGTGCTCCTGCCGATGCTGCATCTCCCGACGCCATCGCGGCCCGTCGATCGACAGAATCGTCTTCAGGTCGGCCGGGGTGATGTCGACGCCGTCGAGGTTGAGTTCGGCTTCGGTCGGGATGATCCCCACCGGGGTATCGCGACCGGTGACCTCGCCGTTCTTGAACTGCATCAGCCACAGCAACGGACGCAGGTTCTGCTGGTAGCCCGGCCATAGGAAGTGACCGTCGTCGGGGTCGCGCTGGAACCAGTTGACGTGCGCGAACAGCGGTTGGTCCTTGGCCGCCCCGATGATCTTCAGCCAGTGCTCGGCGTAGCGGCCTTCGGGGTAGGACATGAACGGGCGCATCGACATCGGGTCATAGCGCAACTGACCCTCCACGCCCTCGGCCGCAGAGGTCGCCTCCGCGCCCAGGGTCAGCCCGTCGTACACACCCTCGGCCAGGTCGTGGATGACGCGGATCAACGGCTCCCGGTCACGGGTGCGGCCGCCGAAGATGATGGCGTCGATCGGGACACCATGCGGGTCCTCGGTGTCCGGGGCAATGTTGGGGACGTTGGCCAGCGTCGTGGTGAACCGGCTGTTCGGGTGGGCCCATGGCTCGTCGCTGCCCGCCGGCCGCTCGGAGATGAGCTGGCCCGTCCAGTCGCGCCACCCGCTCAGGTCGGCCGGCGGTTCCGGGGTCTTGCCCTCCCACCAGACCTCGTGGCTGTCCTCGTTGTAGGCGACGTTGGTGAAGATCGCCTGCGTCCCTTCACCGACCGAGCGCAGCGCGGTCGGGTTGGTGTTCTCGTTGGTGTCCTTGGCGACGCCGAAGACCCCGAACTCGGGGTTCATCCCGTACAGCTTGCCGTCCTTGGGGTCGACCCACAGCCAGGCGATGTCGTCGCCGTAGAACGTGACGCGGTAGCGGTCGCCCAGCGCATCAGGGGCCAGCATCATCGCCAGGTTCGTCTTGCCCGAGGCGCTCGGGAAGCCGCCGCAGATGTGATACGCCTGCCCGGTCTGCTTGTCCTCGATGCCGATGAGCATGAACTGCTCGGCGAGGAACGAGTCCGACGCCCAACCGTCGTACGCGGCCTGGCGCAGCCCGTGGGCGATCTTGCCCAGCAGCGCGTTGCCCCCGTAGGACGAGCCGAAGTGCAGGATCGTGCGCTCGTCGGCGACGGTGACGAAGTAACGCTGGTCGTCGTCGGTGCCCTGCCCGAGGTTCTCCAGGTCGCCGGTGACGTGCACGGCCCGCACGAAACTGTCCGGGTCATCGAGGGTGTCGACGTGCTCCACGCCCACCCGGGCCATCCGGATCATGTGCAGCACAACCGTGCGGGTGTCGGTCAGTTCGACGCCGGCGGCATACCGTTCGAGCGGCGACCCGGGGGGCGCCATCAGGTACGGCACGACGTACATCGTCTTGCCCACCGACGCGTTGCGCATGCGCTCCTCGAGCAGCGGCTTCATCTCGGCGGACGGACGCCAGTTGTTGTAGACGCCTTCGTCGTCGGGGTTGCTCGTGGCGACGATCGTGCGCTCTTCCGAACGCGCGGTGTCCTTGTGGTAGCTGCGCGAGTAGTACAGCCCGTCGCCCGCGGGCTCTAGTTCGCCGGCGTCGAGCGCCTCCTGGATCAGCCGGGCGTCGTCGGCGGCGCTCACGATCTCGACGCGATCGGCGCCAGTGAGGTCGGCCCAGTACCGGACGTATGCACGCACATGGGGGTTCTTCAGTCCCGCGTCGTCCAGAGCTTTCTCCACGCTCGCCATCGTCGTCTTCGCGTCCCTTCGATCCGGCAGGTATCACGGTCTGGTGTCTAGGCCGCATACTTCCGTGCCGTGATACCCATCCGCACTCGGGTGCTCGCTTCTGCCCAGCGGGTCACTTCGGTGTCCGGTGGCGGCGGCGTGTCAGCATGGGCTCCGTGCCAGACGTGACGTCCGAGTGTCGAGGCCGGCTTCGATGACCGCGGACTACCGGTCCTGGTCGGAGCCGGCGCGGACGATGGCCCGGGCCGTCGATGCCGCCGTAGCCGCGGCGCGCGGCAGCGATGCCGCTGGCTTCATCGAGGCGATCACCGATCTCAACCGCGTGGATCGCGAGCAACTCGCAGTACTTCTCGGGGCCGTGACGCGAGACCTGCTCGAGCGAACCCACCCCGACGGTCTCGACTCCGAGGACGCCGAACTGGTCTTGCAGAGCTGTATCCGCTCGGCCGCCGCCTGGTACGAGCCGCTCGACAGCGACTCGCTGATCCGGGCGCTGACCGGCGCCCTCGGCATCGTGGACCCGGACGAGGCGGTGCCGGTCGACGGTCGGGCGGTGGTGGCGCACGGCTTACTGCTGATCGCCGACCAGCTCACGACTCTGACCCAGCAGCTGACGCCGGTTCTCGACGCCGCGCTGCGCGAACTGATGCGCGCGCAGACCGTCGAAATGCCCTGAGCGGGCATCAACCGCTGGGGCGGCCGCCGATCTCATGCGTTCGCTGTTCGCGCAGGATGCGCAGGTGCACGCTGGCCCAGGTGCGAAACGGTCGCCACATCTCGGAGACCTCGACCAGCGTGTGGGTCGGGCCGTAACGTTCGGCAACCTCGTCGGCCAGCCGTCCCTCGTGAGCGAGCAGCGCGTCCGGCGCGTTGGCGCCGCGGATGACGACGAGTTCGGCCGCGAACGGACCGAGACCCTTGATCTCCTGGACGGCCTTGACCGCTTCGTCGGGATCGACCGATCGCAGCGCCGCGCCACTGAGCCGGCCCTCCAGCGCGGCCCCGGCGACGGCGTGCAGGTATTCGGCTTTGCGCCCCGGCAGATCGAGATCGAGTTCGCGCAGCACCTGCGGGGCCGGAAACGCGCCGTCGTCACCATGGCTGCGCACGAGATCGTCGCGGAGCCGGGCCGCCTGGACGATGCGGATGCGCTGCGACAGGACCGACCACGCCGCGGCCTCGTAGGGCGAATGGAAGCCGCAGGGACGAAGGCCGGGCAGCCGTTCCTGGGCGTCGGCGATCACCGGGTCGCGGCGGCCCACGCTCGGCCACTCGCGGGCGTCGACATCGAGCGACAGGAAGCGACACGTCTGCTCCGTAGCGGCGTCGAGGTCGCCGTCGCCCGTCACCGCGATGCGGGCGGTGCTGCCGTGCTGGGTCACCACGACCTCGGCCCGGCGCCAGTCGCCCTCAACCGCGAAGGCCGAGCGAAGTTGCTCCGCGTCCCCGTGGGCGGACAGGGATGCCGGCGCGAACCCTTCCCAGAAGGACTTGCTTGTCGAGAGCGACCACGGACCAAGCACGGGGACAACCGATTCGTGGCGGCTCATGGCTCACTCCTCTCGTCGTCTGTCGCCTGACGGGAGACGCTAGCGCCGACGTCTGACGACGAAGACGAGCGGCGCTGCCCCTAAGACCGTTGTGCCGCCGCCCTCGATGTCCTTCGATGGGAGATGACGACAATCGACGGGGGAGGACAT
>JAOPVG010000389.1 GCA_025966255.1 Jatrophihabitans sp. | reverse complement strand
CGAGGTGCTGCACGAGCTGCGCCAGATCGTCAACGTCAAAGGCGACTGACCCCCGACGGCGGCGGCGCGATCTGCGCTGCGGCACCGAGTCGCACATACTGCGCCGTCCTCGTCGTGACCCCTGGGCTGGGCTCTCGGGTCGGGTCTAGCGTCGCGGTCGTCTTCGGCCGACTGTCGGGTTGGCCACACCAACGGGGGTGTTTCGTATGCGTAGATCTGGTTATGTCCTGATTAGTGTCGCCTTGGGCGCAGGCGTGGTCGGTCTCTCGCCGACCGGCGCCGCAGCCAATGACCAGGATCATGCAAGCAAGGGACCGTCGAAACCGGTCGTGGTCGTCTCCGGCCTGAACAACCCGCGCCAGCTTTCGCTGGTCGACTCGGACGAACTGCTCATTGCTGAGGCGGGCAAGGGTGGACCGACCCCGATCACCACCCCCGAGGGCGGCCCATCGGGCGTCGGCGGCACCGGTTCGATCAGCGCCGTATACCGGCCGCAGCGCGCGCACGACACGTCGCCGCACCGCATTGTCACCGGGCTGATGTCCATCGCGGCCCCGGACGGCTCGTTCGCAATCGGCTCCGACGGCGTCTCGGCCCGATCGGAGCACGGACCGATCTACATCCAGGAGACCTACGCGCCGCCGGCCCTCCTTCCCGCGCCGTTCAACACCAAGCAGGACGGTCGACTGCTGAGCGCACGTCCGTACAGCTCGCACCTGAAGGTGGTCGCGAACATCTCACGCTTCGAAAAGACGGACCCTGACGGGAAGGGCTTCGACTCCGATCCCTACGCGGTACTCGCCCTGCGCGGTGGTGAACTGGTCGCCGACGCGGCCGGCAACGACGTGCTATGGGTGCACGGCAAGCACGTGAGCCTCTTCCACGTGTTCCCGAACGTCAGGACTGGGCCGTGTGCATCGCAGTTCGATCCCGACCCCACGCACCCGGGCTGCAACTTCGTCCCGACATCGCTCGCCACGGACCGGCACGGGCACGTGTACGTCGGCGGACTCGTATCAGAGGTCCCGGGTCAGGGCCGGGTGGTCGAGCTGAGCTCGGACGGTCGGCACGTCCTGCACGTGTGGTCGGGCTTCACCACGGTGACCGGTGTCGCGGTGGGTCATGACGGCGCGCTGTACGTGAGCCAACTGCTCGCGCCCGAAGCCGCACCGCCGAACCCGCAGGTCGCGGGCGTGCTGACGCGCGTCAGCCACGGCAAGCGGACCAACGTCGACCTGCCGTTCCCGGCCGGCGTCGTGGTGAACGACGACAACCAGGTGTTCGTGTCCGCTTGGTCGGTGGCGTCCGAAGCCGGACTCGCCGGCCCGAGCACGTCCGGCCAGGTGTGGCGCCTGCGGTTCTGAAATGCGAAGGGCCGGGACGCAGTCCGCGTCCCGGCCCTTGGCCTGCTGTGAGTCGGTCAGACCGAGGCGTCGACCTCGGTGTCGGCCGGCGCGTCAGCGGTGGCCGGCTCGTCGACGAGCACCAGGCTGATCTTGCCGCGCTGGTCGATCTCGGCGATCTCCACCTGGATCTTGTCGCCGACGTTCACGACGTCCTCGACCTTGCCCACGCGCTTGCCGCGGCCCAGCTTGCTGATGTGCACCAGGCCGTCCTTGCCCGGAAGCAGTGAGACGAACGCACCGAACGCCGCGGTCTTGACCACGGTGCCCAGGAAACGCTCCCCCACCTTCGGCATCTGCGGGTTGGCGATGGCGTTGATCTGGTCGACCGCGGCCTGCGCGGACGGGCCGTCGGCGGCACCGACGTAGATCGTGCCGTCGTCCTCGATGGTGATCTGCGCACCAGTCTCGTCCTGGATCGAGTTGATCATCGCGCCCTTGGGACCGATGACCGCACCGATCTTGTCGACCGGGATCTTCACCACGGTGACGCGCGGCGCGTACGGGCTCATCTCGTCGGGCTCGTCGATGGCCTCGGCCATGACGTCCAGGATGTGCAGTCGCGCGTCGCGGGCCTGCTTGAGTGCCGCACCGAGCACGTCGGACGGAATGCCGTCGAGCTTGGTGTCCAACTGCAGCGCGGTGACGAAGTCCCTCGTGCCGGCGACCTTGAAGTCCATATCGCCGAACGCGTCCTCGGCACCGAGGATGTCGGTGAGCGCCACGTACTCGGTCTTGCCGTCG
Source organism: Jatrophihabitans sp. (assembly GCA_025966255.1). Classification (GTDB taxonomy): domain Bacteria; phylum Actinomycetota; class Actinomycetes; order Mycobacteriales; family Jatrophihabitantaceae; genus Jatrophihabitans. The sequence continues at coordinate 18,044 of JAOPVG010000389.1, read as the reverse complement.
ACGGTGTCGGAGACGAGACCCATTGCGATGCCGGCGACCGGCGCCTTCAACGGCACACCCGCGTTGAGCAGGGCGAGCGTGGAGGCGCAGACCGAACCCATCGACGTGGAGCCGTTGGAGCTCAGCGCCTCGGAGACCTGACGGATCGCGTACGGGAATTCGTCCCGGCCCGGCAGCACCGGGATCAGGGCCCGCTCGGCGAGCGCGCCGTGCCCGATCTCGCGGCGCTTCGGCGAGCCGACGCGGCCGGTCTCACCCGTCGAGTACGGCGGGAAGTTGTAGTTGTGCTTGTAGCGCTTCGTGCGGTTGGGGCTGAGCGTGTCCAGCTTCTGCTCGAGGCCCAGCATGTTCAGCGTGGTGACGCCGAGGATCTGCGTCTCGCCCCGTTGGAACAGCGCCGAACCGTGCACCCGCGGCAGCACCTCGACCTCGGCCGAGAGCGTGCGGATGTCGGCCAGACCGCGGCCGTCGATGCGGACCTTCTCGCGCAGGATGCGCTGGCGCACGAGCTTCTTCGTCAGCGACCGGAAGGCCGGGCTGATCTCGTTGAAGGCATCCTCGAACTGCTCGCCGACGATGCGCTTCGCGTCTTCCTTGATTTCGTCCAGGCGATTCTCGCGCTCCTGCTTGTCGGCAATCGCCAGCGCGCCGGCGAGCTCCGCGGACACCGCGGCCTCGACGGCCTCGAAGACCTCGTCGGAGTAGTCGAGGAACACCGGGAACTCGGCGACCGGCTTGGCCGCGGAGTTGGCAAGTTCGGCCTGGGCGCGGCACAGCTCGGCGATGAACGGCTTTGCGGCCTCGAGACCCTCGGCGACGACCTCTTCGGTCGGCTTGGTGGCGCCGCCCTCGATCAGGGCGAGCGAGCCTTCAGTGGCCTCGGCCTCGACCATCATGATCGCGACGTCGCCTGAATCCAGAGCGCGTCCGGCCACAACCATGTCGAACGTCGCCCGCTCGAGCTCGGTCTGCGTCGGGAAGCCGACCCACTGCCCCTCGATCAGGGCGACGCGGGTGGCGCCGACCGGACCGTTGAAGGGCAGGCCGGAGATCTGCGTGGAAGCCGAGGCGGCGTTGATCGCGACCACGTCGTAGGCGTGGTCGGGGTTGAGCGCCATGACCGTGATAACGACCTGCACCTCGTTGCGCAGACCCTTGATGAAGGTCGGGCGCAGCGGGCGGTCGATCAGGCGGCAGGTGAGGATCGCGTCCTCGCTCGGACGCCCCTCCCGGCGGAAGAACGAGCCGGGAATGCGGCCCGCGGCATACATGCGCTCCTCGACGTCGACCGTCAAGGGGAAGAAGTCGAAGCCCTCACGGGGCTTCTTGCCGGCCGTGGTGGCGGACAGGAGCATGGTGTCGTCGTCCAGATAGGCGGCGACGGCACCGGCGGCCTGCTTGGCCAGGCGGCCGGTTTCGAAGCGGATGGTGCGTTTGCCGAAGCTGCCGTTGTCGATGACTGCTTCGGACTCGTAGACGCCGCTCTCGGCGTCGATGGTCTCCGTCATGGAGAACCCCTCTCGTACGTACGTGCCGGGGGCGCACATGCGACGTACGAGCTGTCCACCTCTGCTTGGGTGCCGGTCTTCGATCGAAGCGGACGGGCCCGACTGACTACTCGGCTCTCCGGCCGCCACTACCGAGGACCGGCGTCTCTGGCAGGTCAGTAGTCGCAGGGACGCGTGTGTGCGTCCGGCAATGGGTATTCGGTTGTACTCGCGAGTGGTGCGACCAAAAGAGGGGAGGACTCGGTGAGTCACTCCCCTCGACGAGCTAGCGGCGCAAGCCGAGTCGCTCGATGATCGACCGGTAACGGTTGATGTCCGTCTTCGCGAGGTAGTTCAGAAGGCGCCGACGCTGACCGACCAGCAACAGCAGCCCACGGCGGCTGTGGTGATCGTGTTTGTGCAGCTTCAGGTGCTCAGTCAGATCGCTGATGCGCCGGGTCAGGAGCGCGACCTGCACTTCAGCTGACCCGGTGTCGCCATCGACGGAGCCGTACTCGGTGATGATCTGCTTCTTGACGTCTTGGGCGAGCGGCACAGACGGCTCCTTCGTGTTCAATGCAGGCGCGCTCCACCGGTCTGGTTCACGGTGGATGATCGGACGCGCTGTGCGTCGGCGCACGCAAGGCGCGCACCTGACCTCCAGGTTACCAGGACAGCGTCCGGTTCCCGAACTGCCGTCACCGCTAGCCGGGTACCGGTGTCACAGATAGATAGTGGAGATCGCGCGGCCTCGGGGCGGGAGCACCCGGGCGTCCAGTAGTCCAGGGCCTACCTAGACTCCGTCGGCATGGCCTCCTTCGTCGTCTCGCACGACACCTCGCTGTCCCCGGAGGCCGCATGGAAGCGCATCGTCGACTGGCCGCGGCACGCCCGGTACGTCCCCCTGACGACGATCGAGGTCACGACGCCGGCGCCGAGCGGCCTGCACACGATCTTCAACGCGAGCACGGGCATCGGGCGGTTTCGCTTCGACGACCCGATGGAGGTCGTCGAGTGGACGCCCCCGCAGAACGGCGCGGCCGGGCACTGCCGGCTGGAGAAACGCGGAACGGTCATGCTCGGCTGGGCCGAGCTGACCGTCGAACCGCGGGGCCCTGGCTCCCGGGCGACCTGGAGGGGGGCGGGCACCCCGGCCCGGCTGCCCCGCTTGGCCGACCGCGCGTCGACCGCCACGGGGCGCCTGCTGTTCGGCCGGGTCCTGCGCCGTCTGTTGGACGACTGACCCGCTCGCGCCGGCCGACGCGCACCGGAGTCCGCCGTCGGTATCGGTCGCGGACCACGGCGAAGCGCGGTCAGCTGTCGATCAGGGCTCGGGTGCGAGCCACGTCGTCGGCCATCTGCTCCACCAGGTCCGTCACGCTGGCGAATTTCTCCATCCCCCGCAGCCGCTCATCGAACTCGACGCCGACGTTCGCGCCGTAGAGATCGCCCTCGAAGTCCAGGATGTACGCCTCGACCCGCCGCTGCCGGACCTCGAAGGTCGGGTTCGTCCCGACCGAGATCGCGGCGGTGCCCAGCAGCCCGCCGGGCACGGTACGGCCCCACTCGTCGAGGCGCACGACCCGGCCGGCATACACGCCGTCGGCGGGCACGGCGGCCCAGGCGTCGGTGCGCAGGTTCGCCGTCGGGTAGCCCAGTTCGCGCCCACGCTGGTCGCCGCGCTCGACCACGCCGTCCACCCGGTGCGGCCGCCCGAGCACCTGCGCCGCCGTGGCGACGTCACCGGCCAGGACGCAGGAACGCACGTACGTCGCGCTCATCGGCGTATCCCCTTCGCGCAGCAGCGCGACGCCGTGGGTGGTGAAGCCGAACGTGTGGCCCAACTGTTCGAGCAGGGTGACGTCTCCGGCCGCCTTGTGGCCGAACCGGAAGTTCTCGCCAACCACGACCGCCGACGCGTGCAGTCGGTCGACCAGCGCCTGATGGACGAACTCGTCGGGGGGCATTCGGGAGAACTCGAGGGTGAACGGCAGCGCGCAGAACACGTCCACACCGAGCGCCTCGACCAGTTCGGCGCGCCGCACGATGCTGGTCAGGACGGGTGGATGCGACCCCGGGCGCACGACCTCGGACGGATGCGGCACGAACGTGATCAGCGCGCTGGGCACACCGCGCTCGGCGGCGATCTGCACCGCGTCCGCGATGATCGACGCGTGCCCCCGGTGGATGCCGTCGAAGACACCGATGGTGACCACGCAGTGCCCCCATCCGGTGGGGACGGCGTCCAAGCCGTGCCAGCGCTGCACGTCCGGCAGCCTACTGGCCGGGTGGACGCAGGCCCGGCTAGCCCTGAGGGGTGAAGACGAGCACCGGTTGCGAGCGGCCGTCACGTTCCTGCAGCAGCGCAATCGCCGCGCCGTCGGCGCTCAGCGCGCCGTGCGTGCCGGCAATCCCCCGGGGCTCGAGCGCGCGGCCGAAGGACAGCTCGCGCGCCTCCTGGTCGTCCACCGTTCGCACCGGCATCGCGGCTCGCACGTCGACGGCGAGCGGCAGCGTGACCGGGTCGTCGAGCTCCGCCAGCTCGTCCAGGCTGCGGGCCTGGTCGAGCGTGAACGGGCCGACGCGGGTGCGCCGCAGCGCGGTGAGGTGTCCGCCCACGCCCAGCGCAGCGCCGAGATCGCGGGCGAGGGCGCGGACATAGGTGCCGGACGTGCACTCCACGAGCACGTCGACGTCGAGCAGCTCGGGCACCGGTCGGGCGAAACCGAGGGCGTCGAACCGCGCGACGGTCACTGGCCGGGCCGGGAGCTCAACGGACTCGCCGTCGCGCACTCGTTTGTAGGAGCGCTGCCCGTTGATCTTGATCGCCGACACCGCGCTCGGGACCTGCTGGATGTCCCCCGTCAGCGGACGGAGGGCCGCGCGCACCTGCTCCTCGTCAACGCCCGCAGCCGAGGACTCCACCACCAACTCCCCCTCGGCGTCGTCGGTCACGGTCGACTGTCCGAGCCGGATCGTGGCCGTGTACGCCTTGTCGGCGAGGACGAGGTGATGCAGCAGCCGGGTGGCCGTGCCCACGCCGAGGACGAGCAGGCCCGTCGCCATCGGGTCGAGGGTCCCGGCGTGACCTACCCGCCGGGTGCGGGCGAGGCGGCGCATCCGGCCGACGACGTCGTGCGACGTCCAGTCCGGCGGCTTGTCGACGATCACCAGCCCGTCGCGGGCGGGCGGCCGGTCGTCGCGGAGACGATCCGGTCGGGGCACCGGGCCACCCTAGTGGTCGGGGACCCGACCACTAGGCCGTCTCGCCGGTGCCGGTCACCATCCAGCGGCCACCGTGGGCGCGCCAGGCCATGCCGACGAGCCGGACGCCGATGAACGCGGCCAATCCGGCCCACACCCCGCCGAGCCCCCAGTGCCAATGCAGTGCGGCGAGGTTGAGAGGGGCGAACGCGAACACGGCGGCCACGATGGTGATCGTGCGTAGGAAGCCCACGTCGCCGGCCCCGATGAGCACGCCGTCCAGTGCGAACACCACACCGGCCGCGGGCAGCATGCCGACGAACCACGGCCACAGCACGTGGGCCTGGCTCACGACGTCCGGCGACGACGTGAACAGCCGCGGGATGACGGCCCAGCCGGCTGCGAACAGAACACCGAAGCCGACCCCGGCGTACAGGCCCCATCGCGAGACCTGCCAGGCCATCGCGCGGGCGCCGTCGGCATCGGAGGCGCCCAGTGCAGCGCCCACGAGGGACTGCGCCGCGATGGCGAAGGAGTCGAGCAGCAGCGCGGTGAACTCCCACAGTTGCAGCCCGATCTGATGCGCCGCGATCTGCGAAGTGCCCATCCGCGCCGCCACGCCCGCGGCGGTCAGGAACGCGACCTGGAAGGCCGCGGCCCGGATGATCAGGTCTCGGCCGACGATTGCCTGCGCCCGCATCACCGCCCGATCGGGGCGCAGCCCGACGCCCTCCCCGTGCAACGCGCGGAGGAACAGCGCCGCGCCGACGGCCTGGGCCGCAACGTTGGCGATCGCCGATCCGGTCAGGCCGAGGCCGGCTGGATAGACGAGCAGCGGCGAGGCGATGGCGGACAGGGCATTCGCCGCGACGACGATCAGCACGGGTTGGCGAGTGCGCTGCACGCCGCGCATCCAGCCGTTGCCGGCCAGGACGATCAGCACTCCGGGAATCCCGAGCACGGCGATCCGGAACCACGACTCAGCGGCGTGCTGGGTCGGTCCCGCGCCACCGGAGAGCAGCGAGGTGAGCGGGCCGGCGAACACCTCTCCTGCGGCCACTACGACGATGCCGATGCCGGCGGCGAGCCACGACGCCTGCACGCCCTCGCCGATCGCGGCATCGGTCCGGCCGGCGCCGTACCAGCGAGCGGCGCGGGCCGTCGTGCCGTACTCGACGAAGGTTCCGACGATCGTCAGCAGGGTCATCAGTGCGGCGCCGATGCCAAGTCCGGCGAGCGCGCCGGTGCCGAGGTGGCCGACGACCGCAGTGTCGACGAGCAGGTACAGGGGCTCCGCGGCCAGCACGATGAAGGCCGACGCCGCCAGCGCGAGCATGCGGCTCGTCGGCGGCAGTTGCGTGCCGGCGCTCACTGGGCTCCGACCGGGACCACGTTGCTGGTCTGCCAGCCCCCGGAGACCTTGACGACCGTGACCTCGTACCGCCCGTCCGTCACCTCGGTCGCGGTGCCCCTCGCGTCCACCTTGTTGCCGGTGGCGGCCACGAGGAGGACCAGGGTGTCACCCGAGGCCCGCTGCACGGCGAGCGCCGTGACCGAACCGACGAGGTCGTACTTGCCCTTGACAATGGACGCCTTCGTGTCGGCGGCGTTGCTGATGATCTGGCTGCGCAGGGGCTCGACGGCGCCATCCAGTGCGCGGTTGTAGTCGACGTCGAAGTGGTCGCGCCGGTAGCTGAGCACGTCGACGACCTCCTGACGGGCCGCCTCAGCCGCGACGGTGAGCTCTGCCGTCGACGGCGGAAGACCGGCGTTTGCTCCCACGTCCAACTGGCTGATCAGGTAGCTGTCGCCGCGGTGCACGACCGTGGCGGTGAGCGTCACCAAATCGTGCCGCGTCTCGCCGTGGGCGACGTTGTGCGTCATCGTCTCCAGCCCGAACACCAGCAGCTTCGCGCTGGTGCCGTCGGCGGATACCTCACCGATCCCGATCCGCAGCAGGTCGAAGGTCTGGACGGTGTGGTTCTTGCGTGCGTCCGAGGCGAGCGAACCGGTGAGGGCGGCGCGGTAGGCCTTCCGATATTCGCCGGTAGTGACCGAGAGTCCGACGGTCAGCGCGTCGTCGAGGGTGCGGTAGTCGTAGGACGTGATGGCGGCGATGTCCGAGGTCGTCGCGGCGACGTAGCCGGTTGCGAGGTTGGCGTTGAGCAGCAGCGCGCCTTTGCCGGTCGCGGCGACCGACGGTGTGGGCTTGGGCGTGGCGGCAGCGGCTTTGGAGTTCTGGTCCGATCGACGGATCAGGACGAGAACGGCAACCGCCACGACGGCGAGCACGACGCCGGTGGTCAGGACCACGAGGCTCAATCGGCGCAGGCGGTTGCGGCGCTCGGCCTGACGCCGGGCCGTCCGACTTCGTGGGGATGGTGCGTCGGCGGGGGGCGCTGCGGCGATCGGGCCGGGCCTCGGGCGGGGCCGCGGCGCCGGTGCCGCTGTCGGTCGGGGCCGCGGACGCGACTTCGGCGGTACCGCGGTCATGACGCCGATGTGTTCGGCCGACGGCGTGCGGCTGCGGTCATTGCTCGGCGTCGTCCTCGGCGATCCTGGGTTTGCGGTACGGGTCGGCCTCGCCGGCGGGGACCGCGCCGCGCCGCGCCGCCTCGACCTTGGCGTCCTCGGCCGCGGCGATCGCCAGCAGATCCTCGAGCTGCCGGGCGTTGTCGGGCAGCGCGTCGAGTTGGAACGTCAACGAGGGCGTGAAGCGCACCCCGGTCTGCCTTCCCACCTCGCTGCGCAGGACGCCCTTCGCCGATTCCAGCGCAGCGGCGGAGCTGACGCGCTCCTCCTCGTTGCCCAGCACGGTGTAAAACACGGTTGCGTCGTGGAGGTCGCCCGTCACGCGGACGTCGGTGATCGTCACCATGCCGAGTCGCGGATCCTTGATCTGCATCTCGATCGTGGTCGCCACGATCTGCTTGATCCGACCGGACAATCGCCTCGCGCGTGCGGCGTCAACCATCGCGTGCTCCTCAGTTCAGATCGTCAGTTCAGATCGTCGTCGTCGAGCACGCGGGTGCGCGTCGACAGCAACTCGACCTCGGGCCGCCCCGCCATCAACCGCTCACATTCAGCCAAGACCTGCGTGGCCTGAGCGTGGTCACCGGCTACCAGCGCGACCGATACCTCAGCGCGCCGGTGCAGATCCTGGTCGCCAGTCTCGGCGGCCGAGACCTCGAAGCGCCGCCGCAGCTCGGCCACGATCGGCCGAACCACCCCGCGCTTCTCCTTCAACGAATGCACATCTCCGAGTAGGAGATCCGCACACAAAGTACCGACCACCAAAACCCCGTCACCCTTCCTATTCGATTGCGCGAGCCAACACCCACGCGGTGACCCGACATCGGAGGCGAAACGACGATGGGGGCCTCCAACCGTGTGCATTTGGTAGTTACGGTAGGAGGCCCCCGTCGTCGCGGAGCCGAACTCAGCCGCGCGGCTTCTCGCGCAACTCGAAGGTCTCGATCACGTCATCAATCTTGATGTCGTTGTACGAACCGAGCCCGATACCGCATTCGTAACCTTCCCGCACCTCGGTCGCGTCGTCCTTGAACCGCTTGAGCGACTCGACGGTGAGGTTGTCGGCCACGACGGTGCCGTCGCGGACCAGACGCGCCTTGCTGTTGCGCCGGATCAGACCGGTACGGACGAGCGAGCCGGCGATGTTGCCGATCCGCGGTACCCGGAACACTTCCCGGACCTCGGCGGTACCGAGCTGCACCTCTTCGAACTCGGGCTTGAGCATGCCCTTGAGCGCAGCCTCGATCTCCTCGATGGCCTGGTAGATGACCGTGTAGTACCGGACGTCCACGCCTTCGCGCTCAGCGGCTTCGCGCGCCTTGCCTTCAGGTCGGACGTTGAAGCCGATCACCACGGCGTCCGAAGCGACGGCAAGGTTGATGTCGTTCTCGGTGATCGCACCGACACCGCGACCGATCACGCGCAGCGACACTTCTTCCTTGTCGTCACCCATGTCGATGTTGACCAGCGCGTCTTCGAGCGCCTCGACCGAGCCGGACACGTCACCCTTGATGATCAGGTTCAACTGATCGACCTCGCCGGCCGCAAGTGCCTTGTCGAGGTCGTCCAGCGAAACGCGACGCCGCGAGGACGCCAGCAGCGCATTGCGCTCGCGGGCCTGACGACGGTCGGCGATCTGCCGGGCGATGCGGTCTTCGTCGACGACGAGGAACGAGTCACCGGCACTGGGCACGGACGTGAGTCCGAGAACCTGGACCGGCCGCGAGGGTGGTGCTTCCTCGACGGTGTCGCCGTTCTCGTCCAACATGGCACGGACGCGACCGAATGCATCGCTGGCCACGACCGAGTCACCGACCTTGAGCGTGCCGCGCTGCACGAGCAGCGTGGCCACCGGACCGCGACCGCGGTCGAGCCGGGCCTCGATGACGATGCCTTGCGCGTCCTGGTCGGGGTTGGCCCGCAGGTCGAGCGCGGCATCGGCGGTGAGCAGGATGCCCTCGAGCAGGTCGTCGATGTGCAGGTTCGACCGCGCCGAGACGTCGACGAACAGCGTGTCGCCGCCGTACTCCTCGGCGACCAGCCCGTACTCGGTGAGCTGCTGGCGCACCTTGGCCGGGTTGGCGTCTTCCTTGTCGATCTTGTTCACCGCGACCACGATCGGCGCACCCGCAGCCTGGGCGTGGTTCAACGCCTCGATCGTCTGCGGCATGACACCGTCGTCGGCCGCAACGACCAGCACCACGATGTCCGTGGTGGCGGCGCCGCGGGCCCGCATGGCGGTGAACGCCTCGTGACCCGGAGTGTCGATGAACGTGATCGCGCGCTCCTGGCCGTCGTGCTCGACATGCACCTGGTAGGCACCGATGTGCTGGGTGATGCCACCGGCTTCGTCGCCCATGACGTTCGTCTTGCGGATGGCGTCGAGCAGTCGAGTCTTACCGTGGTCGACGTGACCCATGACGGTCACGACCGGCGGCCGGGCGATGATGTGCTCGTCGTCGCCCTGGTCCTCACCGAACTTCAGGTCGAACGTCTCGAGCAACTCGCGGTCCTCGTCCTCGGGGCTGACGACCTGAACCTGGTAGTTCAGCTCGGCACCGAGCAACTGCAGGGTTTCCTCGTTGACCGACTGCGTCGCCGTGACCATCTCGCCGAGGTGGAACATCACCGTGACGAGGGCGGCCGGGTTGGCATCGATCTTCTCGGCGAAGTCCGACAGCGAGGCGCCGCGGGGCAGGCGCAGGACCGCGCCGTTGCCGCGGGGAACCTGCACGCCGCCGAGCGACGGCGCGGACATGTTGTCGAACTCTTGACGCCGCTGCTTCTTGCTCTTGCGACCGCGGGCGGGTCCGCCGCCCTTACGGCCGAATGCGCCGGCCGTGCTGGCACCGCGACCACCGCGACCGCCACCACCTGGACGTCCACCTGGGCCACCGCGGTAGGGACCACCGCCGCCGGGACCACCGGGGCCGCCGCCCGGAGCACCACCAGGGCCGGCACCGGGGGCGCCGCCTGGACCGCTGCGGAATCCGCCGCCGCCCGGACGTGCTCCGGGACCGCCCGGACGGGCGCCCGGACCACTGGGTCGGGCTCCGGGACCGCCGGGGCCACTCGACCCACCGGGTCCACCGCCGCGAGGGCCTTGGCCGGGACGGGCCGGCATCATGCCCGGATTGGGCCGAGGCGGCATCATGCCGGGGTTCGGCGGACGCGGACCGCCGGGACGAGGCGGCATGCTGCCCGGCTGGGCCGCCGGACGCGGTGCGACCGGTCGGGCCGCTGCGCCACCGCCGACGCCGAACGGGTTGTTGCCCACGCGCGGGCCCGGCCGGGGTCCGGCGGGAACGCCGGGTGCGGCCGGACGGGTCTCGGCCGGAGCCGCCGGGGCGGCGGATGCCGCCGCGGCCGCGGGCCGGTCTTGGACCGGTGCCGGCGCTTCAGGTGCGGGCGTCGGCGGCGCGGGTGGCGCGGGTGGGGCGACCGGTGCGGTTTCGACCGGGGCGGCCGGGGCCGGGGCCGGGGCTGCGGCAGCGGTCGCGGCCTTCTTGGCCGGAGCCTTCTTCGCCGGGGCCGGGGCTGCGGCGGGGTACGCCTCGCGGAGGCGGCGCGCTACCGGGGCCTCGACTGTGGAGGACGCGCTCTTGACGAACTCGCCCATCTCGCCGAGTTTGGCGAGAATTTCTTTACTGGTGACGCTGAGCTCCTTGGCGAGCTCATGAACGCGGGCCTTGCCTGCCACGTGACTCCTTACGAGACCGGGCGGCGTTCCCGCACGGTCAGCTAGACGGTGGACGTACTCATCGCTGGCGCTTCATCGAGTGCTCATAGCTCTTCATCTCCTGCGGGTTGTTTCCGCTGGTGGTGTCGCCGAGTTCCGTCTGCGCAACGTACTCGCAGACCGGCGTCGGGTCGACGGGACCGGGTACGCGAAGTGCCCGTCCAAACGCCCGACGTCGCTGCGCGAGTTCGAAGCACTCCGAGCTGAGATGCAGCCACGCACCACGGCCCGGAATGCGACCTCGCGGGTCGGGCACGACGGGCAAGGCAACGGGCCCGCCGCCGAGCCTCTCGCTCGAACTCCGGGCCCCTGAGAGATCACACGCGGGGGCTACCTGCGTTGCCTTGCCGATCGCATCCGGCGCCACGACGACGCGGAGCAATTCGGCGGCCGCTGCCCGCCTTCGGCACCCGATGCACGTTCGGATCGGTTGCTGATTACTCATAGCGGCCCGGTCCGGCACATATCGGCTGCCGTCGACACACGGACGGCCACGGTCGAGTCTACTCCCCGGGTGAGGCGGCGGCCGACTCGCCCGAGTCGCGAGCGGTCGGGCTGTCCTCGCCCGTCATTCCGGCATCGTGGGCCGGTGCTTCGGATTCGGAGTCGCTGTGAATGTCGATCCGGTGGCCGGTGAGGCGAGCCGCGAGGCGGGCGTTCTGCCCCTCCCGCCCGATCGCGAGCGACAGCTGGAAGTCCGGGACGACCACCCGCACCGCGGACGCGACGGGATCCACGACGACGCTGGACAGCGCGTGAGCGGGTGACAGGGCGTTGCCGACGTAGGTCGCGGGGTCCTCGGCCCAGTCGATGATGTCGATCTTCTCCCCGTGCAGCTCCGCGACCACATTGCGCACTCGCTGGCCCATCGGGCCGATGCAGGCGCCCTTGGCGTTGAGGCCGTCGACGACGCTACGGACGGCGATCTTGCTGCGGTGGCCGGCCTCCCGGGCGACGGCGACGATCTCGACGCTGCCGTCGGCGATCTCCGGAACCTCGAGCGCGAACAGCTTCTTCACCAGGTTGGGGTGGGTCCGGCTCAGCGTGACCTGCGGCCCACGCTGCCCCCGGGCGACGCCGACCACGTAGGCCTTGATGCGCGTCCCGTGCGTGTACTGCTCCCCCGGCACCTGCTCCGACTGCGGCAGGATCGCCTCGAGCTTGCCGATGTCGATGAGCACGAGACCGCGCTGGGCGGCCTGCGCGTCGGCCTGCACGACACCGGTGACGATGTCCCCCTCGCGGCCGGAGTACTCGCCGAAGGTCTGATCGTGCTCCGCGTCGCGCAGGCGCTGCAGGATCACCTGCCGGGCAGTCATAGCGGCGACCCGGCCGAAGTCCGTGGGGGTGTCGTCGTACTCCTCGACGATCTCGCCGTCCGCGCCCAGGTCCTGCGCCCAGACGATCACCTCGCCGGTCTTGCGGTCGATGGCCACCCGCGCGTGCGGCATGGAGTGCGCGGTGTGCTTGTACGCCGTCAGCAGGGCGGTCTCCAACGCCCCGATGAGGGTGTCGAAGGAGATTTCCTTCTCCCGCTCGATGCTGCGCAGAGCGCCGAGGTCGACCTGGACCATCGCTACTCCTTCTCCGAGCGGTTGAACTCCACTTGCACCTTGCCGCGGCCGAGGTCGGCCCAGGCGATTGTCTGCGACTTGTCGCCGACCTCGAACGTCGTCCCATGATCATCCACCGTGAGGACGCGACCGGTAATTGTCCTGCCCTTCGACTGGAAGGTCACCATGCGCCCGGCGGCGCGCCGCCAGTGGCGCGGCTCAGTGAGCGGGCGGTCGACGCCGGGTGAGCTGACCTCGAGCACGTAGGAACCGGCGAGCACTGTGCCGCCGTGAGTGTCCTCGTCGAGCGCGTCGGACACGATGCGGCTCACAGTGGCGACGGCGTCGAGGTCGATCCCGCCGTCGGCGTCGACCGTCACCCGGACCAGGCTGCGGCGCCCGGCGGCGGACACCGCGACATCCTCGAGGTCGTAGCCGGCCGCTGAGACGAGGGGAGCGAGGAGGTCGACCAGGTGCTCACGGGCCTGCGCCGCGGACGCTCCGGCTGTCGCGGGCGGCATGTTGGCTCCTGTCTGATCCGTGCGTGCAGTTGTGACGAGCGAGCCTATCGGCTCTGCCAAACTTGCACAGATATGGATGACTCGACGACCCCCTGGCGGCCGCAACCCGGGCCGCGCCATGCATCGCCTGACCGCCCGCCCGGAGGGACGTCCCGGCGCTGGTTCCTGGCCGGCGGGGCCGCTGTCGTACTCGCGGCCGGAGGCGGCGTCGGCGCCGACTTCCTACTCACGAAGCGGCCCTCCGACCAGCCACCACCGGCGCCGCCCGATGCGCTGCTTGCCGCCGCCGAGACCGAACGGGCCCTGATCGCCGACCTCGATGCCACGACGGGTGGGGCGCCGGCGGTCCGGCAGGTGATCAGCCAGGCCCGAGCGAATCACGCAGCGCATCTCAGCGCGCTGCGGGGGCTGCTGGCCGACTACCGCACGCCGTCCCCGACGCCGTCCACGTCGCCCACGCCGCCCGTCCGCGGGACGCCGCGCACGGCCGCGCAGCTACGCACAGCGGAGCAACGCGCGTCGGCGACGGCAGCCCAGCGCGCGAGCGCGCTCGAAGGGACGATGGCCGCGTTGTTCGCGAGCATCGCCGCCTGCGAGGCCACCCACGCGGCGCTGCTGGCATGACCGCGCCGACCCCGCTCGACACCGCGTGGCAGGCGGCGCTGGCGGCCGAGCACCAGGCCGTCTTCGGGTATTCGTTGCTCGGACCGCGACTGAACGCCAGCGACCGCCCGCGGGCGGTCGCCTGCTCGGACGCGCACGAGGCCCTGCGCGATGCCACCCAGGCGGCCATCGCGAGGACCGGACTGGTGCCCGTCCCGCCCGAGGCGGACTACCCCGCGCTGTATCCGGTGGCTGACGCCACGGCCGCCCGCCGGCTCGCCGTCCGCCTCGAGGACGACTGCGCGTCGGCCTGGCGCTATCTCTACCTGAGGGCGGCCTCGACGAACGCCGCGCGCGCCCGGAGTCAGCGCGCCGTCGCCCAGCAGGGTCTGGACGCGAGCGCCGTGCGAGCCGCGCAGTGGCGTCAGTTGATCAGCCCGACGCAGGCGACAACGCCGTTCCCCGGCGCCTGAACCCCCGGGCCTGCAGACCCCATCGCGCTAGAAGGGCGTGCCGTGTGCGGGCTCCTGGTCGGCCAGCAGCGCGACATCGATGCGACCGACCAGGGCAACGTCGTCGGCCTGCAGCCGACCGGCACGGGCGATCTGGGCCAGCCGCGTCCCGCCGAGCGACACCGCGCCGAGATCACTCACGCCCAGGGTGACATCGGGAATCCGATCGGTGCGCACACACGTGGCCCCGTCGCGGTCGCCGCGGAGCAGATACCGGCCGTCGCCGAGGAGTTCGTCGCGGACCTCGAGCACGCACTCCACCTCGACGGCGTAGCGACGCTCCCCGAGCAACTGCGTCACGTCCAGCGGCCGCACCCACAGGCTGTCGCCGACGTGGGTGACCTTGACGCCCCGCGGGTCGCCGAGCATCAGCTGGACCGGGTCGTCGAGCGGGACGACGTAACTCTCGATCGTCCCGACGAGATCCATCGACAGCAGGGTCTGCCACAGCGCGGCGTGCCCTTCGGCTGACGCCGGCGCGTAGTCGGTGACCCAGCACTGGTGCTGCGGGTCGCCCTCGCCCCACTCCGACTTGATCCGGTACGACACGTAGCCGTCGGGATGGACCAGATGGAACAACCCCGACCGGCCGCGACGCAGGTGCTCACTTTCGAGGAGCAGGAACTGCCACCGGCGTTCGTCGCGGCTCACTCCGGCAGGGGTCTGCCGGCGCCAGCGTTCGTGCAGCTCCGGCAGCAGGGGCCGCGCCTGATCGGTCGTCAAGCGCCGCACCGCGGACGGGTCGGCCGCCCTCGACAGCCGGGCCCGACGGCGGCGCACCACGGTGTGTGCGACGCGGGTGGCCACGCCGAAGCCGTACCGCCCGTAGATGCCACCCTCGCTGGCGCTGAGGACGGCTGCGGCGTCGCCGGCTGCGGTCCGGCGCCGCAGCTGCTCCTCGACCAGCGCGCTCAGGACGCCGCGCCGCCGGTGGGTGAGCTCGACCGAAACCCAGGTCAGCCCCAGGGTGGGCACATCGGCCCCGCCCGGCAGCGCCATGACGAAGGACAGCTCCGCGCTGACGCCGACGATCTGCGGACCGCGCGCCGCGATCCGGATGCGCGCCGGGTCGATGTCGAGCCGGGCGTCGGCCAGTTCCTGCTCGCCGTAGTGGAAGCCGAAACTGGCGCCGTCCAGTTCGGCGACCGCCGCGAACTCGGCGTCGGTGGCGTAGCGGATCTCGTAGTCCATCGCGCCTGAGTCTGGCCGCACGGACGCCGGGCGCCAACCGATTAGACGCCCGCCGCCTCCGGCTCCTGGTTGAACTGCGCCCGGTAGAGCCGCTCGTATGCGCCGTGGCGAGCCAGCAGCTCCGTGTGGTTGCCCTGCTCGACGATGCGGCCCGCCTCCATCACCAGGATGAGATCGGCGTCGCGGATCGTCGACAGGCGGTGGGCGATCACGAAGCTCGTCCGGTTGGCGCGCAGCGCCGCCATGGCGTGCTGGACGAGGAGCTCGGTGCGGGTGTCGACCGCGCTCGTAGCCTCGTCGAGGATCAGCAGCGAGGGCTGGGCGATGAACGCCCGCGCGATGGTGATCAGCTGCTTCTGCCCGGCGCTGAGGTTGCTGCTCTCCTCGTCCAGCACCGTGTCGTAGCCGTCGGGGAGGCTCTGCACGAATCGATCCACATAGCTGGCCTGGGCCGCCTCGATCACCTCCTCCTCGGTGGCTCCTGGACGTCCATAGGCGATGTTGTCGCGGATCGTCCCGCCGAACAGCCAGGTGTCCTGCAGCACCATGCCGATTTCGCCGCGCAGCTCGTTGCGACGCATCTTCGCAATGTCGACGCCGTCGAGGGTGATCCGGCCACCGTCGAGCTCGTAGAAGCGCATGACGAGATTCACCAGCGTGGTCTTGCCCGCCCCGGTGGGCCCCACGATCGCCACCGTGTGGCCGGGGTCGGCGACGAGCGACAGGTCGTCGATGAGCGGGGCATCCGGCTCGTACCGGAACGAGATGTGCTCGAACTCGACGCGCCCGCGCCGCTCGGTGGGCCGCTGCGCATCGACCGGGTCGGCCGACTGCTCGGGCGAATCGAGCAGGTCGAACACCCGCTCGGCCGAGGCGACCCCCGACTGCAGCAGGTTGGCCATCGAGGCGACCTGGGTCAGCGGCTGGGTGAACTGGCGGGAGTACTGGATGAACGCCTGCACGTCGCCGAGACTCATCGAGCCCGACGCCACCCGAAGGCCGCCGACGACGGCGACGGCGACGTAGTTCAAGTTCCCGATGAACATCATCGCCGGCATGATGATCCCGGAGACGAACTGGGCGCCGAAGCTGGCGCGGAAGAGCTCTTCGTTGTGTTCGGCAAACGCCTCCTCGACCTCGCGCTGCCGGCCGAAGACCTTGACCAGCTCGTGTCCGGTGAAGGACTCCTCGATGTGTCCGTTCAACGCGCCTGTGTGTTTCCACTGCGCCACGAACTGGCTCTGCGAGCGCTTCGCGATCTGCTTGGTCACGACCATCGACAGCGGGATCGTCACGAGCGCGATCAGGGCGAGCAACGGCGAGATCAGGAACATCATCGTCACTACGCCGACGACGGTGAGCAGCGACGTGAGCAGCTGGCTCATCGTCTGCTGCAGCGTCAGCGAGATGTTGTCGATGTCGTTCGTGACCCGGCTGAGCACCTCGCCCTTGGACTGCTTGTCGAAGTAGGGCAGCGGCAGCCGGTGCAGCTTGGCCTCGACGTCGCCGCGCAACCGCAGGATCGTGCGCTGCACGACGCCGTTGAGCAGGTAGCCCTGAAGCCAGGACAGCACGCTGGCCGCGACGTAGACGAACAGCGCGATCAGCAGAACATGGCCGAGCGCGCCCATGTCGATGCCCTGGCCGGGGACGACGTGCGAACTCCGCAGCAGGCTGGCGAAGTTGTTGTCACCGCGGGCCCGGGCCGCGGCGACGGCCTGGTCGAGCGTGATGTTCGCCGGCAGGTTACGACCGATGAACCCGCCGAAGATCAGGTTGGTGGCGCGGCCGAGGATGCGCGGCCCCAGGACCATCAGCGTGACGCTGGCAACGGCCAGCGCGAGCACGGCTGCGGCCAGCCAGCGCTCGGGATACATCCGGCGCAGCAGTCGCTTGGCCGACGGACCGAAGTTCATCGATTTCTCGGCCGGCATGCCGGCCGTCATCCACGGCGGTCCGCCACCGCGTCGGGCCTCGGCCCCGGCAGGGGGCAGCCGCTTGGGCACGACCGCAGCCGGACCGGCCCCGTTCCCGCTGACTCCGTTCGCAGCCTCGCCGGCCTTCGTGGTGTTGACGGCCTTCGTGGTGTTGACGCCGTTCGCGCCGTTACCTTCGGACGAGGTGGTCATGCCGCCTCCTCCGCGCTGAGCTGGCTTTGCACGATCTCGGCGTAGGCGGGGCAGGTCTCGATGAGTTCGTCGTGCGTGCCCTCGCCGACGATCACGCCGGCATCGAGCACCACGATGCGATCGGCGTCGAGGATCGTCGACACGCGCTGCGCGACGACCACGACGGCGGCGTCGCGGGTGATCGGGCGCAGGGCCGAGCGCAGCCGCGCATCGGTACCGGGGTCGAGGGCGGAGAACGAGTCGTCGAACAGGTAGATCTCCGGGCGCCGCACGATCGCGCGGGCAATGGCGATGCGCTGCCGCTGACCTCCGGACAGGTTCGTGCCGCCCTGTGAGACAGGCGCATTCAGGCCTTCCGGCATCGCTTCGACGAAGTCGCGGGCCTGCGCCACCTCCAGTGCGGCCCACAACTCGTCGTCGGTCGCGTCCGGGTTGCCGTGCCGCAGTGTGCTCGCGACCGTGCCGGAGAACAGGTAGGACTGCTGCGGCACGTAGCCGATGCGGCTCCACAGGAGGTCCGGTTCGAGGCGGCGGACGTCGACACCGTCCACCCGCACCTCTCCCCCGGTCACG
>JAOPVG010000382.1 GCA_025966255.1 Jatrophihabitans sp. | reverse complement strand
GGTAGGACACCAGGTTCTGCGGCCGGACCAGCAGCTTGGTGAGCTCGTGCACCTGTCGGTCGCTGCGCGCGAGTTCGGCCAGCAACCGCCACCGCACTGGGTGGCCAGCCAGCTGGAAGAGCTCGGGCGCTCGCAAACCAGCGTCAATACCGGTCCCAACCACGAGCCCAGGTTACATCAAGCCGGTTTGATAGATCCGGCGACGAGGACATCGCTGACCACACATCGAAGCGGGCGCTCGATGCTGTTTGTGTGAACTGCGCGGCGGGTATCGCGACCTTAGTCAACGGCCCCGGCCCGAGGCGCGGATCGGGGGACGACGCACTCGGGCCGGGGACGTTGGCCCCGGTGTCCCGCACGGGCGGCGGACCGTCGTCGCAGCGATTCTTCGATCGCGACTCCGGCGTCCTCCGGATGCGGGAGGTCGTGGTAGATCTCGTCGAGCTGGCGGCCAGGCCGGCTAGCTAACCGCTTCGCCCGGTAGTGGCTTCCTTGAGTCCGGTAGGGACCGCGACGAACACGGTGTCGAGCGCGGTTATCGCGAGAACTTCCATGACGCGGGAGCTCGGGTTCGGCACGGTCAGCGTTTTTCCGCGGGCCAGCGCGTCGTTGCGGATGGCAACGAGCGCGCCGATGCCGGTGGAGTCGATGAACGACACCTGGCTCAGGTCGAGGTCCAGGGCGGCCAGATCTGCCCGGGCGAGGGCAGCTAAGCCGGCCGAAACGAGGACACTTGCGGTCTCGGCGTCGACCTCGCCCACAGCCACGAGTACGCCGCGGTCACCGTCGCTACTCAGGTCGACAGATAGGCCGGCCCGGGGGCTGGCCGGATGCCACTCAGCCTCTTCGATCATGACGATGTCCTTTGCTATCGCTACCTTCAGAACGACAACAACGGACTAGACAGTACGCGCGGGGCCATGCCCGTGTCACCACACGCGGGCGAGCGGCGGGACGCCGGCGAGGCAAGACGATTTCGGACTCACCAGCCGCGGGCGCGCCATTCGTCCAGGTGCGGACGCTCGGCGCCGAGCGTGGAGTCGTTGCCGTGCCCGGGATAGAACCAGGTCTCGTCCGGTAGTTGGTCGAACAGCCGGGTCGAGACGTCCTGGATGAGTGACGCGAAGTCCGCGGGCGAGCCCGTCTTTCCGACGCCACCGGGAAACAACGAATCGCCGCTGAACAGGTGCGGGACGCCTTCGGGATCGCGGTAGAGCACGGCAATCGAGCCCGGCGTGTGCCCGCGCAGGTGGATGATCTCGAGCGAGAGGTCGCCCACGGTGATCGTGTCGCCGTGGCGCAGTCGCTCGTCCACGGCCACTGGCAACTCGTCAGCATCGGCCGCGCCGGCGTAGATGGCCGCACCGGCGAACTCGGCCGTCTGCGGGAGCGCCTGCCAATGGTCGCCGTGCCGATGCGTGGTCAGGATCGCCGACACCGCCGGGCCCTCGTACGTCACCAGGTCGCGGAGCCGGTCGGCCTCGTTGGCGGCGTCGATCAGCAGCCCCTCGTCCGTCTGCGTGCACCGCAGGAGGTACGCGTTGTTCGACATCGGCCCGACGGCCAGCTTCGCGATGGTCAGGCCCGGCAGCCGCCGGACGTCCATGTCGCCGCCGACCTCGACCGTGCCCGTGTAACTGTCCGCCATACGTCGAAACCTAGTAGAAGATCGGCTCGAACTCCTCGGTCGGGGGACCGGACGAGAGATCGACGCGGATGTCGGGCAGGTCGCGCAGCACCGTGTCGACGTAGGAGGCGACCGCCGCACCCCGTCCGACGTCGTTGCCCTGCGCCTCCGACAGCAGCCAGCGGTGCTCGCTGATCTCGTGGAACAGTTCGGCGTCGGGCAGCTTGGTGCGCAGGTCGGGTGGGACGAGCGCGAGGGTGCCGTAGAACTTCTCGTCCAGCCATTGCCGGGCCGCCGTCTCGTCAGTGATCTCGCCGCCGGTGCCGGCCTCCCACTTCGCCTTGAACCGCGACAGGTCGCCGAGCAGCGCGCGGGCCTGGTTCTCCTGCACCTGCAGGCCGGTGAGCGCGAACAGCCGGCGCTGGTGGTGCCCGGCCTCGACCACCTGGGTGTCGAAGGCGAGCCGCAGGCCTTCCGGTTCGGCCTTGATCGACAGTTCGGACACGTCGAAGCCGAGCTTGTTGAGCCGCCGCAGCTGCGCGTTGATGCGGTAGTGCTCGTCATGCGGCACCAGCACGTCGTGGGTGAGCTCGTCCCACAGGCCTTGGTAGCGCGGCCACAGGGTCTGCGCGGTCTCGACCACGTCGAGCGACTCATCCAACAGACCGGCCGCCTGCAGATCGAACATCTCGCCGGCGATGTTCTCCGTCGCGATGTCGAGGTCGTGCGCGCGCTGTCCGTCCGACAGCCGCGAGTGCAGGTCACCCGTCTCGGCGTCGACGAGATACGCGGCCAGGGCACCGGCGTCGCGGCGGAACAGCGCGTTCGAGAGCGAGCAGTCGCCCCAGTAGAAACCGGCGAGGTGCAACCGCACGAACAGCCCGGCCAGTGCGTCGAGCAGCCGGGTGCGGAGGCCGGGCAGGCTGCGGCCGGTGAACAGCGAGCGGTACGGCTGCGAGAACGGCAGATGCCGGGTGATCAGCAGCCCGCCCAGCGGCTCGCCGGAATTGCTCACCCGCTCGACCACCGTGCCGAACGCGTCGACGACGGGCACCGAGTGCTCGGCCAGCGAGCGGAGCAATTGATGCTCGCGCACGACGAACCGGTCGGTGGCCTCCTTGACCGCGAACACCTCGCCGGCGACGTCGACGAAGCGCACCACGTGCCGCGAGATCCCGCGGGGCACGTGCACGAGTAGTTCCTCGGGCCACTGCTCAAGTGGTACGTCGAGTGGCAACGAGAGCAGGTCGGTGCTCGAGCCGAGCGCGGTCAGACGAAAACTCCCCACCCGTCCAGGGTAGGTGCGCCAGCTGCGCGAGTTCGCAGGTCCAGGCGAGCAACGCGTGAATTCAGAGATCCAGCGCGAGCAGTGCGTTCTCGACCACCTCGGACAGCGCGGGGTGAATCCAGTACTGCCCCCGACTCATCTCGCGGACGCCGAGGCCGAAACTCATCGCCTGGATCAGCGGCTGGATGAGGGTCGAGGCCTGTTCGCCCATGATGTGGGCACCGAGGAGCAGCCCGGTAGTCGGATCGGCGATCACCTTGCAGACGCTGGTGGTGTCCTCCATCGCCCAGCCGTACGCAGTGCCGCCGTACTCCTGCGTAGCGGCGACGTACCGGCGCCCGGAGGCTTGCAGGTCCTGCTCGGTCAGGCCGACCGACGCCAGTTGCGGATGCGTGAACACCGCGGCCGGCACAAACCGGTGGTCCGCGGCGACGAGGTCATCGGGATGTGCGAGGTTGTGGGCCACGACCCTCGCCTCGTGGTTGGCGACGTGTTTGAGCTGGTTCACGGCGCACACGTCGCCCAGCGCCCACACGTTCTCGGCCGATGTGCGTTGGAACTCGTCCACGACGACCCGGCCGTCCGGATGCAGGTCCACCCCGGCGGCGGCCAGGTTCAGGCGGTCGGAGTTCGGGACGCGCCCGGTCGCGACAAGCAGCGCGTCGCCGGTCACCGATGTGCCGTCGGTGAGCGCGAGCGTGATGTCGCCCGCCTGGCCCGTCACCGATTGAGCCTTGGTGTGCAGGCGTAGATCCCACTTGTTCCGCACGATGTCGGTGAAGCGCGAAACGATCTCGTCGTCCTGATCGCGGAGCAGTTCCGAGCGGGCGATGATGGTGGTGGGCACACCGAACGCGGAGAAGATGTGTGCGAACTCGGCCGCGATGTAGCCGCCGCCGACAATGATGATCCGCTCAGGCAGGTCGTCGATCCGCATGATCGTGTCGGATGTGTGGAACGGGACGCCGGAATTCGCGACGATGGCGGGCACCACGGCCCGGGACCCGGTGGCGAGGACGATGCGATCGGCCGTGATCGTCTCGCCCGTCCCCAGCTTGAGCGTGCCGGGACCGGTGAAGTCAGCGTGCGTCTCGTAGAGGGTGACGTTCGGGGTCCCGCTCGCGCGGTACAGCCGGCCGCCGGCCGAGATCGGGTCGATGCGGCCGAAGACGCGGTCGCGGATCTCGGGCCAGTGGGCGCGCAGGTGCGCCGCCTCGAGGCCTAGTCGTTGCGCGTGCGCGGCATTGTCGGCGAGGTCGGCCGGGTAGACGAACATCTTCGTCGGGATACAGCCGACGTTCAGGCACGTCCCGCCGAAGACACCCTCCTCGACGAGCGCGATCCGCCAATCGTCGAGGTGCGGGGTGACGAGCGAGTTCCCCGAACCGGAGCCGATGATGACGAGGTCGTAGTGGGGCACTTAGGGACCCTATCCGGCACGGTGAAGCGACGGTCAGGACCGCGTCAGAAGATGGGTCGGCAGCGTGATGTGTCGAGTCGGCCGGTCACCGTCGGCCAGCCGGTCGAAGAGCAGGGTCGTCGCCTGCCGGCCGAGCTCGACGGGATCCTGCGCCACCACATCCACGGGCGGTTCCAGCACGTCGGCCAGCGCGAAGTCGTCGAAGCCGACAAGCCCCACCGGCGCGCCGAGCGCGTGGACCGCGCGCCAGGCGCCCATCGTCATCGGCCCGTTCTGCGCGAAGATCGCCTGCGGTGGGTCGGGGCGGGCCAGCAGGGCGCGAGTGGCGGCCTCGGCCTCGATCACGGTGCGCGGGCCCAGGGAAATCAGGTGCTCGTCCACGGCCAGGCCGACGTCGGCGTGCGCGGCGAGGAAGCCGGCGAGCCGCTCGGCGCTGGTGTACACGGTGGTGTCGTTGCCGACGAAGCCGATGCGCCGATACCCACCGGCCAAGAGCTGCGCGGTGCCGGCGTGGGCGCCGGCCCGGTTGTCGCTCAGCACGCAGTCGGCGTCGAGCCCGTGCGGCGGCCGGTCAACGAAGACCACGGCCAGTCCGGCGGCGATGTCCGGCGTGAGGTAGTCCTGGTCCGGCGAGCACGGCACCATGATCATGCCGTCGACCTGCCGGGCGGCCAGGCCGAGCGCGGCGTCACGTTCCAACTCCGGGTCCTCCTCGGTCGAGCTGATCAGCACCGTGTGCCGGTGCGCGCGAGCCACCTGCTCGACTCCGCTGGCGAGCCGAGCGTAGAACGGGTCGTCCACCGCCCCGATCAGCAGTCCGATGCTCGCCACGCCCCGCCCACTGGCGAGCGAGGCGGCGGCATGGTTGCTGCGGAAGCCGAGCTCCCGTACCGCCTGCGCCACGGCGGCCGCGGTCGCCGGAGCGACCCGCGGCTCGCCGTTGATCACGCGGGAGACCGTCTTGAGGCTCACGCCCGCCCGCGCCGCGACATCCGCCATGGTGGGGCGGTATCGCTGAATCGTCACAGCATCATTGAACCGTGAACGCGAACATGTGCAGCTCGCCGCTCGACAGGGTGGACGGTGTGGTGATGCTCGCGACCAGCTTGCCCCCGGCAATCGCGCCGCTGGCCCCGAACAGGTAGGTGTCGATCACCTGTCGGCCGCCGTCGGTGGTGTCGCGGTACGGCGTCTTGGCCGCGACCACGTTGCCGTACAGCGGGCCGCTTGCACCGGCGCCCAACGTCCAGTCCGACAGGCCGAGTTGGACGGTCTGGCTGGTGCCGTCGGTGAAGTGCACGACGAAGTCGCCCTGTGAGCCACCGTCGGCGTTCGACGCGCTGCCCAGGATCCCGAGCCGCGTGCCGGCCACCGGGACAGCGAGCGGGATGGTCTGCCCGGCGGCGACGATGTTGTCGTCCTCGCCGGGGGCGGTGTTCGGCGTCGTATACGTGATGCCGTCGACGGTCACGGTCCCGCCGGGCGCGACGCCGGCCGCGGTCAGGCCCTGCCGCGAGTACGACCAGCCGTCACCGTCGAAGTTGCCCTGGTTCGCCGTCCCGTCCGATGAGATGCCGGCGTTCGTGTAGTACGGCCACAGGTCGCCGGGCTTGGCCACGTCCACCTCGACGACGACCTTGGGCAGGTCGGCGCCGCCCGCTCCGACCATCGTGAATGTGACGGGGAAGCGGCCCACGGCGGTCGGCGCGGTGATGGTGACGAGCTGCTTGCCGTCCTGGTTCGGCTTGACGCTGAGCGAACCCGACACGGGCGAGACCGTCGGACCATCCACGCCGGTCGAATTCCAGCTCACCGTCTGCGTGCCCTTGCCGACGGCGCGGGCGCCGATCGACACGGTGGCCGTCTTGCCCGGCGCCACGATCACGTTCGGCTGGTCGGAGTAGCCGAGCGCGGGCGCGAGGCCGCTGGTGTCCGACGGCGGAGCGTCGGCCGCACCGGTGGCCCAGGCGGTGTTGGGCGTGCTGCCGAGCGCGAACTTGAGGTTGCCGCCCGTGTTGACGAGAGACGGCGCGAGGTACGCGTGCGACCACGTCGAGCCGTTGAGCATCAGGCTCTGCACGTAGGGCGCGTCGGCCGCAGCGCCGGTCCCGGTGATCGTCAGCTTCTTGCCGCTGGCCAGTTGGACAACGGCCTTGGGGAAGACCGGGCTGCCCAGCGCCAGGTCGGCCGTGCCCGGTGTCTCCGGGTAGAAGCCGAGGGCGGAGAAGACGTACCAGGCGCTCATCGTGCCGAGGTCGTCGTTGCCGGCGATGCCCGCGGGCGTCGCGGTGAAGATCTGCTGCTGGATCTTCCGTACCACCGCCTGCGTCTTGTACGGCGCGCCGGCGTAGTCGTACTCCCACGGGATCTCGATGCTGGGCTCGTTGCCGAAGTCGGCGTTGGTCCGGTCGATGTTCGTGATCTTCGCGGTGAGCCCGTCGAGCTTGTTCACCCACGCCGCGTTGCCGCCGTCAGCGGCGATCGCGCCCTTGAGGTCGTGCGGCTCCATCGGCGTGTATTGGTAGCTGTTGCCCTCGACGAACCCCAGTGACGAGCCGGGGTCGAAGTTGGGCTGGAACTGGCCGGCGCTGTCCTTCGGCTCGAGGAACCCGGTGGCCGGGTTGAACACGTTCTGCCAGCTGTTGGCCCGGGCCGCGAACTTGCTCGCGTTCGCGGTGTCTCCGAGCGCGGCGGCGAACGACGAGATCGCGTGGTCGGCGGTGTTGTACTCCTGTTGCGTCGACACCGGTCCGTAGAAATTGCAGCAGCCGTAGTTCGCGTCGGTGGGCAGGTAGCCCTTGGTGATGTACGTCGAGCTGCCGGGCCGTACGTTGTTGGGCTGGTTGGCCTCGGTGAGCATGGCGTCCAGCGCATGGGCGGTGTCGAAGTCGCGGGCACCAAAGGCGTACGCATCGGCGATGATCGCGTCGGCGGGATCGCCCACCATGACGTAGGACTCGCCGTTGTTCAGCTCCCACTTCGGTAGCTGCCCGGTCTGGTCGTACTGGTCGAGCATCGAGCGCACCTCGTCGCTGGCGACGGCTGGGGCGACCATGGCTTCGAGTTGGGCCTGGCTGCGGTAGATGTCCCAGCCGGAGAAGTTGGCGTACTCGGCGTGGCCCTTGGCCGCCTTGTGCGTCTCGCCGTCGAAGCCCGAATACTGACCGTTGGTGTCACTGAAGACGTTCGGGTGCAGCAGCGCGTGGTAGAGCGCGGTGTAGAACGTCGTCTGCTCGGTGCTCGTGCCGCCGGTGATCGCGACAGCGCCCAGGCTGGCGTTCCACGCGTCGTGCGCGGCGGCCGCGGTGGCGGCGTAGTCCCAGCCCGGGTTCTCGACCGTCCGGTTGCGCTTCGCGTTGTCGGTGCTGACGTAGGAGATGCCGGCCTTGGCCTGGACCACGTTCGACGTCGCGGTGTCGAAGGACAGATACGCGCCGTTGGCGTTGACGACCGGGGGAGTGATCTTCGGGGTGATCGACTTGCCGTGTTCGACGGGCGCGATGCGGGCGGCGCCGTTCGAGCTGCGGTGCGGCTTGGCGGCGGCCTTGACCGACGTAGTCGGGTGCCGGCCCTGCACGGTCATGGTGCGGGCGCCGGCCGTCACGGCGTTGTTGCTCCAGGTGCCGGACGACTGGAAGTTGTGGTCGAAGGCGATGTCGAAGTAGACGGTGTACTTGTCGGTCGCGCCGCAGAAGTGGCCGCTGGTGACCCAGCCCGATACCTCGTGGTTGTTGATCACCTGGAAGTGCGTGGCGTCCGTCCCGGCCGCGCTGTCGGACAGCTTCAGCAGCAGGTTCGCCGCCGCACCCGTCGGAAAGGTGAACCGACCCAGGCCGGAGCGCGTGGTGGCGGTGAGCTCGCTGGTGATGCCGCCCGCCGTGAGGCGGTAGTCGCCGGCCTTGGCCTGCTCGGCGGCGTGATCCAGCGGGAGGGTGGCCGAATCCGGGTTGGCGCCGATCGCGCCGGTGATCGGCAGGATCGGGACGTCGCCGGCCGCACCGCAGCCGGGACCGCTGATGTGCGTCAGGCTGAAGCCGGTGACGGTCTTGTCCTTGTACTCATAACCGCCGCCGGCCGGGCGGCTCGGCGTGTCCGGGCTCCACTGGACCATGCCGAACGGCACGTCGGCGCCGGGGAAGTCGTCGACCGCGCCGGACGTCCCGATGATCGGGTTCACGAGCGCGGCGGGATCGGTCACGGCGTGCGGGGCGGCCGCGCCGGCCGGCAGCGCGATCGCGAGCGGCGTGAGCCCGATCAGCGCGGCGGCGAGGAGCGGCCAGGAGCGGCTTCGGAGTGGGACGGGCATGGGAACTCCCTCGACAGGCGGCGGGCACATCCGGCGTATGACAGCGCTGTCACCGCGGTGCTCCCGCGACGTTGCCCTGCTGGCCATGCCGCGTAAAGATCCTTTGGCGGCAGCTTCATGCGTGTCAGGAACCGGACATATGGGATATCGGTTTGCACCCCGTCCCGTCGCTATCTCGGGCGGATCGAGCGAGATAGCGACGGCCGCGGGTGCAAACCGCATCCTCGGCACTCACCAGCGGGCTACGGCTTCGGCCATCAGGTCGCCGAAGAGGAGGTCGAACTCCGGCGTCGCCAACCCGCGGGCCGCGAACCAGCGGCACACATTGCGGCAGTCCCGCTCGAGGTACGTCGGGCCCTGCGGGTTGGCGACCAGGTCGACGATCTGCGGCAGATCGATCAGCACGAGCCGCCCGCGGTGCACCAGCATGTTGAACGCCGACAGGTCGCCGTGCGCGTAGCCCGCCCGCGCGAGCACCAGCATCGCGTCGACGCACTGCGTGAACAGATCGGTCAGCTCCGCCGACGACGGCCGGCACTGCGCCAGCCGGGGCGCCGCAGCGCCGTCCGGTTCCCCGATGAACTCCAGCATCAGCTCCGCGCCCAGCAGCTGGATCGGGTACGGGACGGGTGCGCCGGCCTGCCACAGCCGGCCGAGGGCGTCGAACTCCGCGGCCGCCCACTTGCCGGCCAGCAGGTCGCGGCCGTACCCGGTGCGGTTGGCCATGGCGCGGGAGTCGCGGGACCGGCGCGTTCGTCGGCCCTCCTGGTAGCCGGTGTCGCGATGGAACATCCGGTGCTCGCTGGGCCGGTACCGCTTCGCCGCGACGAGCGACTGCGCCCCGTCGGGCACTGCGCGCTGGACGAGATGGACGTCGGCCTCCTTGCCGGTCTTGAGGACGCCGAGCTCGGAGTCGAGCGCGTTGAGGTCGGTGATCACCCAGTCGGGCATCGGCTCGGGGCCGTGCTGGGCGTCGCCCCAGGTGGAGTAGGGCGGTTCTTCGAAGGGCTGCTGGCAGTCGAGTGGACGGTCTGAAAGCACTGAGATCTCCTGGGCCGGACGCGCCGCCCGGTGAGACGGGTCAGCGCGGGTTCGGACGGGTGAGCACGGAGGACACCCGGGCAACGATGGTGGACATCCGGGCTACCTCCTCTCGAACCGCGTCCGCGCCACAATCGGCGCAGGAGGGGGCCAGCTTCGCCGACACCGCCCACGCGCGCAAGCGCTTTTCCCGGCGCAGATAGCCTTCAGGCGTGCTGCGACTGTCGAAGTTGTTCTTGCGGACCCTGCGCGACGACCCGGCCGACGCCGAGGTGCCGAGCCACCGGCTGCTCGTGCGGGCCGGCTACATCCGGCGGGTGGCGCCGGGGATCTACTCGTGGCTGCCACTCGGCTTGGCCGTGCTCGGGAAGATCGAGGCCGTCGTCCGCGACGAGATGGACGGCATCGGCTCGCAGGAGGTGCACTTCCCGGCGCTGATCCCGCGCGAGATCTTCGAGGCCAGCGGGCGCTGGGCCGATTACGGCGACAGCCTGTTCCGGTTGCAGGACCGCAAGCGGGCCGACTACCTGCTCGGGCCCACCCACGAGGAGCTGTTCACCCTGCTCGTCAAAGGTGAGTACTCGTCGTACAAGGACTATCCGCTCGCGCTGTACCAGATCCAGACGAAGTACCGCGACGAAGCGCGCCCCCGCGCCGGCATCCTGCGCGGGCGCGAGTTCATCATGAAGGACTCGTATTCCTTCGACCTCTCGCACGAAGGGTTGGAGAAGGCCTACAAGGCGCACCGTGACGCCTACGAACGGATCTTCGCCCGCCTCGGCTTCGACTACCGCATCGTGTTCGCGGTGTCCGGAGCAATGGGCGGCTCGGCGTCGGAGGAGTTCCTCGCGCCCGCGCCCTCCGGTGAGGACACCTTCGTCCAGTGCACGAACTGCGACTACGCGGCCAACACCGAGGCCGTCGAGATCGCCGCGCCCGAGCCGACCGACCCGGGCAACCATC
>JAOPVG010000333.1 GCA_025966255.1 Jatrophihabitans sp. | reverse complement strand
TGCTCATCACCCTGGCCGCCGACGTCGCCCAGCGGCGCCGGGATCGCGGCCTGCGGCTCAACTATCCTGAGGCGGTCGCGATCATCACCTCCTTCGTGCTCGAGGGCGCTCGGGACGGGCGCACCGTTGCCGACCTGATGAGCGCCGGGCGGTCGGTGCTCACGCGCGAGGACGTGCTGCCCGGCGTGCCGGAGATGATCGAGTCCGTGCAGGTCGAGGCCACCTTCCTCGACGGAACCAAGCTCGTCACCGTCCACGGGCCGATCGCGTGACGCCGGGTGAGGTCCTGGCGGCGGACGGGACGATCGAGCTGAATCCCGGCCGGGAGCGCATCGAGCTCACCGTCGAGAACGGCGGTGACCGTCCGATCCAGGTCGGCTCGCACTATCACTTCGCGCAGGCGAACCCGGCGCTGTCGTTCGACCGCGCGGCGGCCACCGGTTTCCGTCTCGACATACCTGCAGGTACCTCGGTGCGCTTCGAGCCCGGCATCTCGCTGCACATCGCGCTCGTGCGGCTGGGCGGGCGTCGGCACGTCCCGGGACTGCGGCTCGATGGCTGAGATCTCGCGAGCCCGGTACGCGGCGCTCTACGGACCGACGACCGGTGATCGGATCCGGCTCGCCGACACCAACCTGCTCGTCGAGGTCACGTCGGACCTGTGCGGCGGCCCCGGCCCGCTGGCCGGCGACGAGGCCGTGTTCGGCGGCGGCAAGGTGATCCGCGAGTCGATGGGCCAGGCGGTCGCGACCCGCGCCGAAGGCACGCCGGATCTCGTGATCACCGGCGTCGTGGTGCTGGACCACTGGGGCGTGATCAAGGCCGACGTCGGGGTGCGCGACGGCCGGATCGTGGCGCTCGGCAAGGCTGGTAATCCCGACACGATGGACGGGGTCGCGCCGGAGCTCGTGATCGGGCCGTCGACGGAGGTGCTGGCCGGGAACGGTCTGATCCTGACGGCCGGCGGCATCGACAGCCACGTGCACCTGATCGCGCCGCAGCAGATTCCGGTGGCGCTGGCGTCGGGCATCACGACGCTCATCGGTGGGGGCACCGGACCGGCCGAAGGCACCAAGGCCACCACCGTCACCCCGGGCGCGTTCTGGCTCGAGGCGATGCTGGCGGGGACCACGGCCTGGCCGGTGAACGTCGTGCTTCTCGGCAAGGGCAACACGGTGTCGCGCGAGGGGCTGTGGGAGCAGTTGCGGGCCGGCGCGGCGGGATTCAAACTGCACGAGGACTGGGGCACCACACCTGCGGCGATCGACGCCTGCCTGACGGTTGCGCAGGCGGCGGGCGTCCAGGTGGCGATCCACACGGACACGTTGAACGAAGCCGGCTACCTCGAGTCGACGCTGGCGGCGATCGGCGGGCGGCCGATCCACACCTATCACACCGAGGGCGCGGGAGGCGGGCACGCGCCGGACATCATCCGCGTCGCGGCCCACGCCAACGTGCTGCCGTCCTCGACGAACCCGACCCGTCCGTACACGCGCAACACCCTCGACGAGCACCTCGACATGCTGATGGTCTGCCACCACCTCAAGCCGTCCATCCCGGAGGACCTCGCCTTCGCCGAGTCGCGGATCCGACCGTCGACGATGGCGGCCGAGGACGTGCTGCATGATCTCGGCGCGATCTCGATGATCGGCTCGGATTCGCAGGCCATGGGACGTATCGGCGAGACGATCATCCGCACCTGGCAGACCGCGCACGTGATGAAGCAGCGGCGTGGTTCGCTGGCCGGCGATCCGCCCGGCTCGGACAACTTGCGGGCCCGGCGCTACGTCGCGAAGTACACGATCGCGCCGGCGGTGACTCACGGGTTGGACGCCGAGATCGGTTCGGTGGAGGTCGGCAAGCTCGCAGACCTGGTGCTGTGGGAGCCGGCGTTCTTCGGAGTGCGTCCGCACGTCGTGCTCAAGGCCGGCGTCATCAGCTGGGCCAACATGGGTGACGCGAACGCGTCGATCCCGACGCCGCAGCCGCAACTGCCGCGACCGATGTTCGGCGCCTTCGGACCGTTGCCGGCGCGGCTCGGGCGCACGTTCGTGTCGTCGGCGGCGCTCGAGGCCGGGCTCGGCGAGCGGTGGGAGTACGAGCGGCCGCTGGTGGCGACTCGCGACGTGTCGCGGCTGTCCAAGGCCGATCTGCCGGAGAATGCCGCGCTGCCGACGATCGACGTGGACAGCGAGACCTTCGCGGTGCGCGTCAACGGAGAGCTCATCGAACCGGAGCCGGTGACCGAACTGCCCATGGCCCGGCGCTACTTCCTCTTCTGATGGGCGGTGTGATGCGCGGGCTCGGCGAGTTGTCCGCCTGTCGCGACGGCGGAGCGCGTCGTAGGGCGGACAAGTCGAAATGAACGGGCTGCTGCTGCTCCTGCTCGACTCGCGGTCACCGGCGGGCGGGCACAACCATTCCGGCGGGATGGAGCCGGCTATCACCTGCGGGATGGTGCGAAACCTCGCCGACGTCGAGGCGTTCTGTCGAGGACGGCTGCGCACATCCGGGCGCGTCGCGGCCGCGTTCGCCGCGACCGCCTGCGAGC
>JAOPVG010000327.1 GCA_025966255.1 Jatrophihabitans sp. | reverse complement strand
GGTCCACGCCCTCGTGAGCGGGAAGGTCATCTACGTCGCGCGTGGTGCCACGGGCAGAAGCGGGCTGTCCACGATCTCCGTCTACAACTCCGCACTGAACAAGACGGTGATCTATCTGCATTCGGCGCCGGGGTCAGGCGTGTCCGTAGGAGATCCCATCAGCCGTGGTCAAGTGATCGCGACCGAGTCGTGGCACGGGGTGTCGTCCGCCTCGGGCGCCCACACTCACGTCGAGATGCGTCTGGGCCGGCAAACTCACGCGGCCAAGAG
Organism: Jatrophihabitans sp.; assembly: GCA_025966255.1. GTDB lineage: Bacteria > Actinomycetota > Actinomycetes > Mycobacteriales > Jatrophihabitantaceae > Jatrophihabitans. The sequence continues at coordinate 3,225 of JAOPVG010000327.1, read as the reverse complement.
CGTCAGCGACCCGGTCCTGGACAACCCGAACCCGACCTCGTTCTGGAACTCCCAGGGCTACAACATCAAGTAGCGCATTGCCGCCTCGGCCCGGTCCAGCTCCACGCCGGCCGGGCCGAGGAAGGCTCACGGCGCCGTCCGCTGGCGTAACCCGATCAGCAGCGTCGCCACCGCGTCATGCACCACATGACGTGCACCGGCTATGACGAATAGAAAGACGACCATGTCGAAACCAACCGCAGTGCTGTCCGCGCTGCTCACCGCGACGGTGCTGCTACTGAGCGGCGCGGTCCTCGCCTCGCCCGCATCGGCAGCGGGGCGCGACGGCACGTGCGCCACCGGGGAGTTCTGCTACTACTACAACAGCGGCGAGGCGGGGTCGGTCTCGGACTTCACCGACTCGCTCGACGACTACGGCGCGACGCAGCCGACCTGCTACGACTTCAAGGGCGCCGGCAACGGCAAGGGCGTCTGCGTCAAGAACAACGCCGCCTCGGTGTGGAACCGCACCAGCAAGACGGTCCGGGTGTTCTTCAACAGCAACTTCGCCGGGGCCCACCAGGACTTCGCGGCGGGCGCCAAGGGCAACCTCAACGCCACGCTGAAGAACAACAACGCCTCGCACGAGTTCCTGAGCGCTGCGCCGCCGAGCGGGTGCAAGACCGACGGCACGAACAGCAGTCTGCCGACCTCGATCCTCGTGTACCGGGTCTCGCTGGGACGCGTCGACCGGGTCGACTTCAAGACCTACGTCAAGAACGTCCTGCCCAACGAGTGGGTCACGAGTTGGCCGGCCGAGTCACTGAGCACCGGAGCCATGGCCGTCAAGAGCTTCGGCTGGTACTGGGCGCTGCACTCCTCGCGCAAGACGTCGGGCGGCAAGTGCTTCGACGTCTACGACAACACCACGAGCCAGGTGTACAGGCCGGGCTCGGCGGTCGCGTCGACGAGCGCCGCGGTCGACCGGACCTGGAGCAAGCGGATGACCCGCAGCGGCAACATCCTCCAGGCTCACTACTGCTCGACGACGACGGCGTGCGGCGCCTGGGTAACCGGCGACTGGTTGTCGCAGTACGGCTCACGCGACCAGGCCAACGCAGGAAAGAGCTACTCCGCCATCCTCAGGTACTACTACGACGGCATCGTCCTCGCGTGACCTGAGTCGCGCGTCCGTTCCGGGGTCGCCCGCCGTGTCCCACACGGCGGGCGGCCTTGCTTGTCCGGCCTCGATGTGCCCGTATCGACCACATATCGTCGCCTTGTGCCGGTAATCTCCCTCTCGCAGCGACCAGCCGTGTGAGAGTGGACAGGAGCAGGGCGTGGCCGACCGGGACACGAAGGCGCGAGCGATGGCGATCAAGGACTTCGCCGCCGTCCTCCGCGAACTGCGGGAGGCGGTCGGCAACCCGGCCTTCCGGGAGATGTCCGGCCGGTCGCGGATCATCTCGCACACCACATTGCACGAGGCCGCACAGGGCAACCGGCTCCCGAGCTGGGCCACCACGGTGGAGTTCGTCAAGGCGTGCGGAGCTGACCCGAGCGCCTACCGCGAGCGCTGGGAGCAGGCGAGCGAGGCGGTCCGGTCAGCGAGCGCGGTGCGGGCGCACGCTGCCGAGGAGTGCGGTGCGATCCAGGTGGCCGGCGACCCCGAGCCGATGCTCCCCTCGCGCGACACCCGGGCGTCCGGTGGCACCCCGGGAGGTGGCGACGCGGGTGATGAGATGGTGGCTGACGACGGGACAGCCGCACCTTCTGGACCGCCGGGCCGGCGAAGCCTTCGCCGGTACGTTCTGCTGGGCGGTGCCGTCGCCGTGGTGGCGGCAGTTGCAGTCCCGGTCGTCCTCCTGACGCAGTCGGGGGGTGCGAATCACGCCGGGGTCGGCCGATCTCCATCTCAGACCGCACAGTTGGCCCCCGCTGATTGCCCGGTCCACCAGGCCAATCCCCCCGCCGCCAAGCCGGCGAACCCCGGCGACGCGGGTGCGTTCATCGCCGACATCACCCTGCCCGACTGCGGTCACATCCACCGCGGCCAGAAGGTCACCAAGGTGTGGAGGTTCAAGAACGTCGGTTCCGTCCCCTGGGCTGGGTACTCACTGCACCGTATGGACCTTCCGCAGCAGCGTGACCAGTGCCAGACAATCTCCGACGTGCCCATCGACGACACCGCGCCCGGCGGCCTGGTCGACATCAGGACCGAGGTCACGGCCCCGAAGAAGCGTGGTTTCTGCTTCGCCCGGTTCAAGATGGTGGACGGTTCCGGGCACATCGCCTTTCCCGGCAGCCGGCCGGTCAACTTCCAAGTCATCGTCGATTGATCGCCACAGGATTGCTGGCGGTCGGCTTCTGCCGTTGACCGACCCGGCTTGGCCGGGAACCCCAGCTCAGCAACGGCGAACTCCCACTCGGCCCACATCACCGCCGTGCCTTCCGCTGAATGGTGTGTATGGTAGGCGCATAAGTGCGCATACCGGCGAGGAGTCGAGCAATGGGTCGTGCGAATGTGTACCTACCTGACGAGCTTGAACGCCGGGTGAAGGCGGCCCAGATTCCGATCTCCGAGGTGTGCCAGCGGGCCCTGCAGGCCGCCCTGGAAGCTGTCGAGGGAGGCGGGCGTCGATTCGACGACGCGGCCCGCGAACAGTTGCGCCGTGGCCGCGACGCGGGGGATCGGTGGGCCCGCTCGGCGTCGTCGGAATTGGTGCTCAGGCTCGTGCGTGATCAGCGGTTCGAGGACATTCCGGCTGAGGCGTTGCCCGGGGATTTGTACTCCCTCACCGAGCAGCAAAGATTGGCGTGGGAGGCCGGCTTCAGTGACGCGGCGCGGACGGCGGCACATGCCCTCGTGATGGCCAACCGCGGCACCGAGGTTGGCCCGGACAACGCGGAGGGGCAGGACGGCCTGACAAGTGCATCCGATTCAGCGACGCGATCGGATACCGCGCCCGACGACCAAGCCCAGCAAACGCCGATACCCGAGAGGACTCGGATCGGAGACGACGCCGGCTGCCGGATCGGGGAAACCGTGGACGGTGATCCGGTGTCCTTCGATCCCCACGCCGCTGTCCGGGCAGAGAAGAGCGCGCTCTACGCGATCCTGGGCCAAGGCGACCTGCGCGCCCGGTTGACGCTGACTCTTGCCCAGGACGCGGCCGCTCGTGGCACCGCCGTCGTCCTGCTCGACGTCTCCGGACAACTCAGTGCACGCGCACACGGGCTGGGCAA
>JAOPVG010000305.1 GCA_025966255.1 Jatrophihabitans sp. | reverse complement strand
AGCGAGGAGGTCATCGCGCGCGCAGGTGAGACCGAGAAGGCGCACTGGGATCCCGACGGCGAAGTCGTGCTGCGCGGCCGCGAACTGCCCACCCGCCTCTGGACGGCCTGACCGTCCGGCCGGTCAGCGGATGGGGGCGGCGGCGTAGCCGAGATCGGTGAGGTCGTAGGCCAGCTCGTGCAGCATGTGCCGCAGCGCCGGCAGCGACACGCCGACCACGTTGTGCGGGTCGCCCTCGATGCCTTCGACGAACCAGCCGCCGAGCCCGTCGATCGTGAACGCGCCGGCCACCGTCTCCGGTTCGCCGGTGTTGCAGTAGCGCTCGATCTCGGCATCGGTGGGATCGGCGAAGCGGACGAGCGTGGACACCGTGCGCCGGACCGTCGCGCCCGCCGCGGTCTCGATCAGGCAGTGCCCGGTGTGCAGCCGGCCGGTGCCACCGCGAAGCTGCCGCCAGCGCGCGGCCGCGGCCTCGGCGCTGCCGGGCTTGCCGACCGTCAGCCCGTCGAACTCCAGCAGTGAATCGCAGCCCAGCACCAGAGCCGGGCCGTCGATGAGGTCGGCCACGGCCTGCGCCTTGAGATCGGCCAGCCGCCCGACGAGTTCGGCCGGGGAGTCGGCGATGATCGCCGACTCGTCCACCCCGCTGACGATCACTTCGGGCTCGACGCCCGCCCGGCGCAGCGTGGCCAGCCGGGCCGGTGACGCCGACGCGAGGACGAATCTCACAGCCCGAGCGACTTCGACACCACGCTCTTCATGATCTCGGTGGTCCCGCCGTAGATGCGGGTGACGCGGGCGTCGGCGTAGCGGCGGGACACGGGGTACTCGGTCATGTAGCCGTAGCCGCCGTGCAACTGCAGGCACTTGTCGATGGCGCGGCCCTGCAGTTCCGTGCACCACCACTTGGCCTTGGCCGCGTCGGCTGCTGAGAGCTTCTTCTCGTTGAGCCGATCGACGCACTGGTCGAGGAAGGCCTGGGCGACGTCGATCTCGGTGATCAGCTCGGCGAGCACGAACTTCGTGTTCTGGAACGAGCCGATCGTCTTGCCGAACGCCTTGCGGTCCTGGACGTACTGCAGGGTCTCCTCGAACGCCGCGCGGGCCTCGGCGACGCCGTTGACGGCGATCGAGGTGCGCTCCTGCGGCAGCTTCTGGGTGAGGTAGGTGAAGCCCTCGCCCTCTTCGCCGAGCCGGTTGGCCACCGGCACGCGGACGTCGGTGAAGGCGAGCTCGGCCGTGTCCTGCGAATGCAGCCCGAGCTTGTCCAGGTTGCGGCCGCGCTCGAATCCGTCCATGCCCCGCTCGATGATCATCAGCGAGATGCCCTTGTGCCGGTCCTCGCCGGTGCGCACCGCGGTGATGACGAGGTCGGCGTTGATGCCGTTGGTGATGAAGGTCTTGCTGCCGTTGACGACGTAGTGGTCGCCGTCGAGCTTGGCGCTGGTGCGGATGCCGGACAGGTCCGAACCGGCGCCCGGCTCGGTCATGGCGACGGCGGTGATGAGGCCACCGGACACGATGCCGGGCAGCCAGCGCTGCTTCTGCTCGTCATTGCAGAACGTCAGGAAGTAGGGAAGGCACGTGTCGTTGTGCAGCGAGATGCCCAGGCCCGTGCCGGTGACGCCGGCGAGCGCGATCTGCTCGTTGAGCACCTGGTTGAAGCGGAAGTCGTCGACCCCGCCGCCGCCGAACTCCTCCGGCACCGCCATGCCGAGGAAGCCGCCCTTGCCCGCTTCCTGGAAGATCTCGCGCGGGCTGATGCCGGCGCGCTCCCAGTCCATGTAGTTGGGCACGATGACCTTGTCGACGTAGGCGCGGAACGCCTCACCGAACGCGAGATGGTCGGCGTCGTAGTGGTTGCGGTCCATGTGGGGCTCCGGTGCTCGGGGGCGTCGGCGAATGCCCTCACTCTAATTGCGGCCGGGTCCGCGGCCGAGCCGCCGCCCACTAGCGTGGTGCCATGTCCGCGGACACGCCGGTCGGCGTCATCGGAGGATCCGGTTTCTACTCGCTGCTCGACGATCCGGAGCAGCACGACGTCGAGACTCCCTACGGCGCCCCGAGCAGCACGGTCACCCTCGGGTCGTTGGCCGGGCGCACGGTCGCGTTCATTCCGCGGCACGGGAAGGACCACCGCTTCGCCCCGCACGTCGTGCCGTACCGCGCCAACCTCTGGGCGCTACGCTCGCTGGGTGTGCGCCAGGTCGTCTCGCTGTCGGCCGTCGGGTCGCTGACCACGTCCCTGCCGACGGGCACGATCGTTGTCCCCGATCAGCTCGCCGACCGCACGCACGGCCGCGACCACACGTATTTCGACGCGGGCAACGGCGTGGGCCACGCATCCTTCGCCGACCCGTACTGTCCGCGTGGGCGGGCCGCGGCGCTCAGCGGCCCGGAGCCGACCCACGACGGCGGCACGCTCGTGGTCGTGAACGGCCCGCGCTTCTCCTCGCGCGCCGAGTCGCTGGAGTTCCAGTCGCACCGCTGGTCGATCATCGGGATGACGGCGATGCCCGAGGCGGGGCTCGCCCGCGAGCTGGCGCTGTGTTACACGACGCTGGCGCTCGTCACCGATCTCGACGCCGGCGTGGAGGCGGGCGAGGGCGTCACGCATGCGGAGGTGCTCGA
>JAOPVG010000328.1 GCA_025966255.1 Jatrophihabitans sp. | reverse complement strand
GTGGACGAGCGTCCGCTGATCGCGGTCATCTTCACCGACGTCGACAGCGAGCTCGAGCGGTTGCGCGCGGGTCAGGCGATGATGCGGCTGATGGTCCAAGCCGAACTGGACGGGATCGCCAGCTGCCCGCTGAGCCAGTCCGTCGACCTGCTCGCCTTTCGAACCCGCCTGCGGACGTTGATGTCCTGGCCCGGACATCCGCAGATGATGCTGCGACTCGGCCAGAGGCCTGCCGCCCCTGCTGCACCACTCACGTCCCGGCGTTCCGTCGGCGACGTGTTGACCATCGCGTGACCTGGCGACACCAGGTCGGCTTGACATCGCTGACCGTTGCGAAGTTCCCTTCAGGTCTCTGAGACCGTGCCGGTCTGGGATGGAATCGTTGCGCTTCGTCCCAACTCTGCGAGCCACCGCTCACCGCCCGGAAGCAAGACCCCTGGACCGCGTCCGCGACGATCATTCGCGGCGCGCGTCGGCTCCGAACACCGCAGCCTGCGTGCGCCGTTCCATCCCGAGCTTGCCCAGCAGCGTCGAGACGTAGTTCTTCACCGTCTTCTCGGCGAGGGACAGGTGCTCCCCGATCTGACGGTTGCTGAGGCCGTCGGTGATCAGGGTGAGGACTTCGCGCTCGCGTTGTGTCAGCGCGGCGAGCTTCTGGTCGGCGGGCGAACCGTCGCGGAGCCGATCCATCACCTGGGCGATGACGCCCGGGTCGATCAGCGATCTTCCGAGCGCGGCCTGCCTGATCGCGTCGACGAGTCCGGACGTACCAACTTCCTTGAGCACGTACCCGGACGCGCCGGCCAACACCGAGGCGAGCACGGCGTCGTGGTCGTCGTAGGAGGTGAGGATGAGGCAGTAGGTGTCCGGCAGCGCGGAGCGGATGTCGCGACACACGTCGATGCCGCTGCCGTCCGGGAGGCGCGCGTCCAGGACCGCGACGTCGGGCCGAACGGCGAGGATGCGGTTGAGCGCGTCGGCGGCGGTGCCTGCCTCGCCCACGATCTCGAAGCCGGGCACGGTGCCGAGGAGCTCGGCGATGGCCCGGCGGACGACCTCGTGGTCGTCGAGCAGGAAGATACGAACCGGTTGCTCGGTCTCGGTCATAACAACGGGGCCTTCCAGATCACTGTCGTTCCGCCACGGTGGCCGGCGAACACCTTGAAGGTGCCGCCGTGCAGCTCGGCGCGAGTTCGAAGGTTCGCCAATCCGCTGAGCCGGCCGTTCTCGACGTAGCCGACACCGTCGTCGATGACCTGCAGCGTGAGTTGATCAGAGGCCAGGGTGAGGTCGAGGTCGACGTAGGTTGCACGCGCATGCTTGGCCACGTTGGTCAGCACCTCACGCACGAACGCGGCGACGTCTTCGGCCAGATCGGCGGACAGGTTGTCGATCAGGCCCGAGAAGCTCACCCGCGGCGAGAACCCGAGGGCTGGGGCGAGATCGGCGGAGATGTCCAGGACGCGGCGCCGGGTGCCGTCTGCCGACGTGTCGAGCGGCCCACGGAGCTCGAAGATGCTGGTGCGGATGTGGCGGATCGTCCGATCGATGTCAACGACCCTTTGCCGGACGCTCTGCGCTGCGGCCTCTCCGGGGCCGAGGAGCGTCACGGCGGCCTCCAGACCGAGACCTATCGCGAAGAGCTCCTGGATGACGTGGTCGTGCAGATCGCGCGCGATCCGCTCGCGGTCCTCGACCAGCACGAGCCGCTGTTCGACGGCGCGCGCGTCGGCGAGTTCGAGGGCGACGTTCGCGTGACTGGCAAAGCCAGAGGCCATGGCAAGATCGGCGCCGCTGAACGGTCGTCGGCCACGCGCGCGCACCAGGCTCAGCACGCCCCGGACACCCTGTGCACCCTCGAGCGGTAGGACCATGAGAGGGCCGGCGTCCATGACGCTCGCCTCGTGCGATCTGCGCTCATCCGCGTCGCTGGTGGAGTCGCTGGAGGAAAGGAGCAACGGGTTTCGCTCCTCGATGGCCCGGCCGGCCAGCGTCTTCTCGAGGCTGAACCGCTGCCCCAACAATTCGTCCGACCCTGCACCGGAGGCGACCTCGATCATCAGCTCGGCGGCGTCGGGCGTGAGCAGACCGACAGTCACCAGGTCCGCGTCGGCGATCTCGATGGCGCGTCGTGCGATCATGCGTAACGGATCTTCGCCGACCGCCGCCAGCAGCTGGGCGCTGATCTCCACCGAAGCGGCCAGCCAGCGTTGTTGGAGACGGGATTCGTGCAGCAGGCGACCATTGCTCACCGCGGTGCCGGCGGCCATCGCCAACGCGCCCACGAGTTCCTCGTCCTCAGCGGTGAACTCCCCGGCGGCACTGTCGGTCAGGTAAAGGTTGCCGAACACCTCGCCTCGAACGCGGATGGGGACGCCGAGGAAGGAATCCATCGGTGGGTGCCCGGCCGGGAATCCGGTCGAACGCTCGTCGTCGCCCATGTGTTGGAGGCGGATGGGGTTCGGGCGCCGGATCAGAGCACCGAGCAGTCCGTGGCCTTCTGGCAGATGCCCGATTCGGGCGACGGTTTGCTCGTCCATTCCGACGTGGATGAACTGTTCCAAGCCCCCGTCGTGGCCGATCACGCCGAGGGCGCCGTAGCGGGCGCCGGCGAGCTCGCAGGCCGCCTCGATCACGTTGCGCAGAACCGCATCGATGGCCAGATCGCCGGTCACGGTTTCGATGGCCCGCAGTAGGGCTCGGAGCCGCCCCTGCGACCGCTTGACACCGTTCGCCCGGTCGACCAGCTGATCGATCAGGTCATCGAGCTCGAGCTTCGAGGCATCGGGAAACTGGAGGGCCGCACTCGGGTGGGCATCCATAGTGCTCTCACTGTAGGCCCGGACGCGGACAATCAGGCGTCCTCGACGAGCACGTCCACGAGTCGGCGCCGGCGCGCGGCCGGGCTGAGCGGTGCTCGCCCGATGCGCAGCAGCATCTGCGGGTACATCGTCAGCCCGAGCTCGGCCCGTAGTTGGATTCGGGTGGACGGTACTTCCACCGCTTGCGTCACGGGGCCGGCCGCAAAACCACGTTTGGTGATCTCGAGGAGAGTTCGCTCGAGCGCTTCACCGGCCCGCAGCCAGTCGATCGGTCGATCCCCCTCCGTGCCGAGCACCACCAAGCACTGCGAACGGGTGGAGTGGGGGCCGGGGGGCGGAGAGCCCATGCCTCCGATGTCGAAGACACGCAGCGGAACCTCGTCCTGGATGAGCCCGTCCAGGTACGGCACGGCCAGCTCCCGCACACCATCTCGCCGTCCGGGATCGTCGGTGGTCCACGCCCTGATCTCGGCCCGGTAGGCCGGGTCGGCGTTCTCGAGGACGTCCGCCGTCCGGGTCAACCTCGCTACCGCGACTCTGTGCTCCTCGCGGCTCACGACGAACAGGGTGCTGTGCTCGGCCGCCGCTGTCTCCTCCAGGGCGGACAGGACCTCTGCCGGGACCTGCTCGTCGTCGAATCGACGTCGATTCGTCTGACGCAATTCGAGGACGCTGTCCAGCGCAGCGAACCCGGCTGATGTGTCCGGCTGATCAGTCGTGGTGATCCGGGCGAGGAGGTCTGAGTGCGCGGAGTCAGGTAGGCGGTCGACCTTCGCTCCGAATCCGGAGGACGCCAGCGAGACGCGCGCATTCATCAGCGCTGACCCGCAACTGATCGTGAGTTGGCGCGAAGTCGGGTCGAGCACCTCCAGTCGCCGGCTGCGATCGGCGTAGACGCCGAGTTCACCGTCACGCAGCACGAATCTCCAGGGCTGGGTGTTGTGCACCGAGGGGGCGAACGTGGCGCGCACCGCGGCCCTGCGTAGCGCGGCCGTTCGCCGTAGTTCGAGGACCGAGGTCATGGTGTCAGCCTCGCGAGTGACAGGCCCGACTCGTAGGGCCGGAGGTCATGGTCGAACCGGGATTGCTCAACCGGAGATTCGGTCGATGGACAGCCTCGGCTGACCCGGGAAGACCACCCGAGCCGAGTAGGACGTTCTGCCCCTCCGCCGCGGGACGTACCCGAACACGATCGATCCAAGCGTCGCACCGGACGACGACACCGATCTTCACCCCACCGAAGGACACGTCATGAAACGCTCATCTCTGGATCGGATCGTCAGCTGGGTCGGTCTCAGCCTTGCCGCGGTCCTGGTCGTCGCCGGCTCCCTGCTCACGTGGGCCCACAGCTTCGTCAGCAACGAGGTGAAGACCCAGCTCTCTGCCCAGCAGATCTACTTCCCGCCGAAGGGCAGTCCCGCGACGGCCGGGAGCGAGTTCGCCGCGATGCGTCAGTACGCCGGACAGCAGCTGACGACCGGTGCGCAGGCGCAGGCCTACGCCGACCACTTCATTGCCGTGCACCTCAGGGAGGTCGCAGGCGGTCAGACCTACGCCCAGCTCAGCGCCAAGGCGCAGGCGAACCCGACCGACACCAAACTGGCCGGCCAGGTCGCGACGATGTTCAAGGGTGAGACGCTGCGGGGTCTGCTGCTCAATGCCTACGCATTCGGCACGATGGCCACCATCGCTGGCATCGCCGCGATTGCCGCCTTCATCGCCGCCGCGGCGCTGCTGATGTTGTCGGTGCTCGGATTGCTGCACGGCCGTCGCACCCCGGGGACCGAGAGCGTGTTCACGGCTGTCAAGACTCCAGTACCGGCCGGTGTCGGCTGACCGTCGGTCACCAAGGTCATCGAACTCTCGGAGTCGCCGAACACGGCGACTCCGAGAGTTCTGGCCTATCCACCGACGGCGGTGGGCGGACTAGGTTCCGAACCCGGCCGCCAGGGCTCGCAGTGCTTCGTCCAGGTAGATGATGAGGTCGGCGTCGGCGCGTTCGACCCATAGATCGAATGCGGCGCGGCAGGCCGCGAGCGTCGTACGTCCGATGGCGAGGGGATACAGCGCGTCGGACGACTGCTGCAGCCGTCCGGCGGCGAAGTCGCTGACGGCGCGCTCCCACGCGTCGTAGTGCGGCGCCGCGCTCGCTTGCAGCGCAGGCACCGATCCGATGAGGTGCATGCGGGTGCGGAGTTCGGCCACGTCCTCGGCGCGGTAGTGGTTCACGCGGACGACGGTTTGTCGGATGGCGTCCATCATCGGCAAGTCGTCGTCGACTTCTCCGAACGCGGCGCGCAGCGCGTCGACCTCGCGATCGAAGTCGTGCCACAGCACCGCGGCCTTGGACTCGAAGTAGCGGAAGAAAGTCCGGCTGCTGACACCGGCCTCAGCCGCGATCCTTTCGACCGTCGTCTCGTCGAATCCGTTCTCGGCGAACAGGTGCAGAGCGATGAGTTCGAGTTCGCGCGGGCTGGTGGCCGGCGGGCGGCCGCGGCGGGCGGCGGTGCCGTTGATCGTCATCCGTCGCCCCCTTGTTTACGTCAGTCAGTGACGATAACGTATCCCGGACATTCGTCACAGGATGACGAAACCCTGCCTGAGGAGTGGCGACATGGCTGCCGAGCTCGCTTCCACCGCCGAAACTGACGAGTCGACCACCAGCACCGCCGATGTGAAGGTCGAGGACGCGTTGGTCGAGGATGTGCTGGTCGAGGAGATCTCGATCGACGGTATGTGCGGTGTCTACTGAGGTTGCCGCGCGGGTGTTCGATCTGGACGCCGCGTGGCAGGTGAGTCCGCAGGTCTCGATCCGGCCGGAGCGCTTCGGCGCGCTGCTCTACCACTTCGGTACCCGCCGGCTGTCGTTCCTGAAGAGCCCGATGCTGCTGAGCGCGGTCGGTTCGCTCGCCGAGCAGCCCACCGCCCGCGAGGCGTGCCTCGCGGCCGGCGTCCCCGAAGCCGACATGAACGCCTACCGCAGCGCGTTGGCCACCCTGGCGGCGGCGCAGATGATCTGTGAACGGAGTAGCCCGTGACCGCTGCACCCTTGCCACTGGTGGAGCAGTTCCAGTACGGCTTGGACGCGCCGATCTGCCTCACCTGGGAGCTCACCTACGCGTGCAACCTTTCCTGCGTGCACTGCCTTTCCTCCTCCGGTAGGCGTGATCCACGCGAGTTGTCGACCGCGGAGTGCAAGGCGGTGATCGACGAGCTCGAGCGGATGCAGGTGTTCTACGTGAATATCGGCGGGGGAGAGCCGACGGTGCGGCCGGACTTCTGGGAGCTGGTCGACTACGCCACCGCCCACCGTGTCGGCGTCAAGTTCTCCACGAACGGCGTCAAGATCACGCCCGAGGTGGCCCGGCGCCTGAGCGGCAGCGACTACGTGGACGTGCAGATCTCGCTCGACGGTGCGACGGCCGAGGTGAACGACGCGGTGCGCGGCTCCGGATCGTACGACACGGCCTTGCGGGCCATGGCGAATCTCGCTGAAGCGGGTTTCGTCGGCTTCAAGATCTCGGTGGTGATGACGCGGCACAACGTCGAACAGTTGGATGCGTTCAAGGCGATCGCGGACCGGTTCGGTGCTCAGCTGCGGATCACCCGGCTGCGCCCGTCCGGCCGGGGCGCGGACGTGTGGGACGAGTTGCACCCGACGGCCGCGCAGCAGCGGCTGCTCTACGACTGGCTGGTCGGGCACGGCGAGAACGTGCTGACCGGTGACTCGTTCTTCCACCTCGCTGCGTTCGGCGATTCACTGCCCGGGCTCAATCTGTGCGGTGCCGGGCGAGTGGTGTGCCTGATCGACCCGGTCGGTGACGTGTACGCCTGCCCGTTCGCGATCCACGAGACCTTCCTGGCCGGCAACGTCCGCTCGCCCGGTGGGTTCACGACCGTGTGGCGGGAGTCGGAGCTGTTCACCGATCTGCGCCGACCGCAAAGCGGTGGTGCGTGCACATCGTGCTCGGCGTTCGACGCGTGCCGCGGCGGCTGCATGGCCGCGAAGTTCTTCACCGGCTTGCCGCTGGACGGCCCGGATCCAGAGTGTGTGAAGGGGCACGGCGAGTCGGCGCTCGCGGCGGTGGACAGCGGGTCCGCACCACGGCCGTCGCTGGATCACTCGCACCGCTCCCGACCCGTGCCGATCACGCTGGGCCGGCGGGCGCCGGTGAGTGCGTGCAACGAGAACCCGCTGGCCGGGATCGGCCTCAGCATCGGGCCGCGGTGACCCGGTGCCGCTGCTGGCGGATCTGACCTGGCCCGAGATCGCGGAGCGGGCCGCTGCCGGTGCACTGCTCGCGGTTCCGGTGGGTGCCACGGAGCAGCACGGGCCGCACATGCCGCTGTCGACGGACACCGATGTCGCGGTGGCGCTGTGCGAGCGGCTCGCGGCCGCGCGCGTCGACGTGTTGATCGCGCCACCGGTTGCCTACGGCTCGAGCGGTGAGCACGCCGGCTTCGCGGGGACGCTGTCGATCGGTCAGGCCGCGGTGGAACTGCTGCTGATCGAGCTGGGGCGCTCGGCGAGCGACACGTTCGCGCACGTCATATTCGTCTCCGCGCACGGCGGCAACGCCGAACCTGTGACCAGGGCCGTCGCGCAACTGCGCGCCGAATCGCGTGACACGCGGGTGTTCATGCCGCGCTGGGACGGTGAGGCGCACGCCGGCCGGGCCGAGACCTCGATGCTGCTGGCGTTGGCGCGGCGGGTCCGCATGGACGTCGCCGTACCGGGGAACACCCGCCCGCTGGAGGAGATCTGGCCTCAGCTGCGCTCGGGAGGCGTGCGCGCGGTCAGCCGGAACGGCGTGCTCGGCGATCCGACCGGTGCATCCGCGGACGAGGGGCATGACCTGTTCAACCGGCTTGCGGCGCAGCTCGTCGACGAGGTCGCCGCCTGGCGCCCCGCCGTGACGGCATGACCACAGCGACGCGCGTCGCGCTGGTCACGGGCGCAGCCCGCGGCATCGGCGCGGCCACCGTGCTGGCGCTGGCCGATGCCGACTGGGCGGTGCTGGCAGTCGACGCGGTGGCCGAGGATCCCGCGCTGCCCTACTCGATGTCGACGCCGGCCGACCTCGCCGCGGTCGTCGACGAGGCGAACGGTCGCGCGGGCAGTGCGGACAGGGTGCGGCCGTACGTAGCCGACGTGCGTGATCTCGCCGCGCTCGAGGCCGCGGTCGCCGAGGCCGAAACCCGCTGGGGCGGCCTCGACGCAGCAGTAGCGGCCGCCGGCGTTATCGCCGGCGGTGTGCCGCTGTGGCAGATGCGCACCGAGCAGGAGCGCGCTGTCCTGGATGTCGATCTCGGCGGGGTCATCGCCCTCGCGCGCGCCGCCGTGCCGGCCCTGCTGCGCCGGCCCGAGCCGCGCGCTGGGCGGTTCCTCGCGGTGGCCTCCGCGGCGGCAACCCGAGGGATGCCGATGCTCGCCGTGTACTGCGCGGCCAAAGCGGGCGTCACCGGACTCATCCGGGCGCTGGCCGTCGAGCTCGCAAGTACCGGTGTCACCGCAAATGCGGTGAGCCCCGGATCGACGGACACCCCGATACTGGCCGAGAGCGCCCGTCTCTACGGCCGGCCCGACGCCGCGGTCTTCGCCGGGCAACAGCCGATGGAGCGACTGCTGGACCCGGCCGAGGTAGCGGCCGTACTCGCCTTCCTTGCCGGCCCGGCGAGCAGCGGAATGACGGGCGCCGTCGTCCCCGTCGACGGCGGGCTGGCGCTATGAGCACCGGGCTGGTGCCGTGACCGCGAGGACTGGCGCCGTGGCCGATCCACTACCCGTGGGCTTCGGTCTCGTGCTGGATCCCGATACCAAACAGCTCGGCGACGGCATCCTGTTCGGCGGCTCACCGGCACGGGTGGTGAGGCTGTCGGGCACCGGACGTGCAGCACTGACCGAATTGCTCGACGGGCCTGTTCGGGGCCGCGCGGCCGGCACGCTGGCCCGGCGCCTCGTCGACGCCGGGCTCGCGCATCCCCGCCCGCCGGAGCGGAGCAGTGCTGCCGACGTCACGGTGATCGTGCCGGCCCGGGACCGGGCCGGACTGCTCGCCCAGTGCCTCGCCGCGCTCGGCGACGAGTATCCGGTGATCGTCGTCGACGACGGCTCGAGCGACCCGGACGCCGTGGCCGAAGTAGCCGGGCGTCACGGGGCGAAACTGATCCGGCGGGCGAGCAACGGCGGCCCGGCGGCCGCCCGGAACACCGGCCTCGCCCACGCCCGCGGCGAGTTCGTCGCTTTCCTCGACAGCGACTGCGCCCCGCCACCCGGATGGATCGAGCGGCTCGCGGCGCACTTCGCCGATCCGCTGGTCGGTGCGGTTGCCCCCCGCATCGTCGCGATGCCGACGCACACATGGGCCGGGCGTTACACCACCGCCTGCGGCAGCCTGGACCTCGGCGGGCGTGAGACACGCGTCGCGCCACTCACCCGGGTTGCCTACGTGCCCACCGCTGCGCTGCTCGTGCGCCGCGCCGCGCTGCCCGCCGTAACCCGGGGCTCGGACGTGTTCGATCCGGACCTGCGCTTCGGCGAAGACGTCGACCTGGTCTGGCGGCTGCACGGCGCGGGATGGCGCGTCCGTTACGACCCGACGGTGCAGGTCCCGCACCGCGAGCCCGACACCTGGCCGGCGCTACTCACCCGGCGGTTCCGGTACGGCACCTCCGCCGCCCCACTGGCTCGCCGCCACCCGCGAGCGATGCCACCCCTGGTGGTGCACCCGCTGCCGGCACTGACCGTGCTCGTCCTGCTGGCTCGCCGACCCGCTCTGGCGGCCCTCGGCTTCGCCGCGTCGGTGCGGGCAACGAGCCGCGCGCTGCGGCGCGCCGACGTTCCGACCGACGGCGTGGTCCCAGCGACGCGCACGGCCGCCTGGCTCACCTGGCTCGGCGTCGGGCGCTACCTCACCCAGTTCGCTGCACCGCTGCTCGTGGCCGCCGTCGCCGTGGGCGGCAGGCGCAGTCGCGGGCGCCGCCTCGCCGCGGCGTCGCTGCTGCTCGGTCCGCCGCTGAACTCGTGGCTCACCCGCCGCCCAGCTCTCGACCCGGTGCGCTTCACCCTCGGCCATCTCGCCGACGACCTGGCCTACGGCGCCGGCGTCTGGACCGGCGCGGTCCGCGAACACACCGCCGTCCCCATCCGCCCCGTCATCAGCAGCCGCAGGCCGCGCATCGACCCCACCGCGAGCCCGAGTCTCTCGCTCGCTGATCACTGAAGGACACACCCGTCATGGCGAACGCCTGGTTCGAGACCGTCGCTGAAGCACAGCGCCGCGCGCAGAAGCGCCTGCCCAAGTCCGTGTATGCCGCACTGCTGGCCGGCACCGAAAAGGGGTTGACGCTTGCCGACAACCTCGCGGCGTTCGACGAACTCGGCTTCGCGCCGCATTTGGTCGACCTGCCCGCGCACCGCGACATGGCCACCACCGTCATGGGGCAGGACATCCCGATGCCCGTGATCATCTCCCCGACCGGCGTCCAGGCCGTCCACCCCGACGGCGAGGTAGCGGTGGCGCGCGCCGCTGCCGCGCGAGGCATTCCGATCGGCCTGAGCTCGTTCGCCAGCAAGCCGCTCGAGGACGTCGTCGCCGCCAACCCGCAGACGTTCTTCCAGAGCTACTGGATGGGCACCCGCGACGTCATGACCGAGCACCTCGAGCGGGCCCGCAAGGGCGGCGCGGTCGGTCTGATCCTCACCCTCGACTGGACGTTTGCCCACCGCCGCGACTGGGGCAGCCCGCACATCCCCGAGCGGATGAACCTCCGCGAGATGCTCCGGCTCGCCCCGGAAGGGCTGAGCCGGCCGAAGTGGCTGTACGCGTTCGCGAAGACCGGCCGACTGCCGGACCTCACCGTCCCCAACATGGCCGCTCCCGGTGCTCGGCCACCGACGTTCTTCGGCGCCTACGCGGACTGGATGCAGTCCCCGCTGCCCACCTGGGACGACGTGGCGTGGTTGCGCGAGCACTGGGGCGCCCCGTTCCTGCTCAAGGGCGTCATCCGCGTCGACGACGCCAGACGCGCCGTCGACGCCGGCGTCACCGCCATCTCCGTCTCCAACCACGGCGGCAACAACCTCGACGGCACCCCGGCCGCGATCCGTGCCCTGCCGGCCATCGCCGAAGCCGTCGGCGATCAGATCGAGGTGCTCCTCGACGGCGGGATCCGCCGCGGCAGCGACGTCGTCAAAGCCGTCGCCCTCGGCGCCCGCGCCGTCATGATCGGACGCGCCTACCTCTGGGGGCTCGCCGCCAACGGGCAAGCCGGCGTCGAGAACAGCCTCGACATCCTGCGCGGCGGCATCGACTCCGCGCTGCTCGGACTCGGGCGCTCATCCATTCACGACCTAGCCCCAAGCGACCTAGTCATCGCGCGCGAGTTTCAGCGGGCGCTCGGAGTGCCTCAGTAGCGTGAGGCTCGCGACGACGAACGGTGACTGGCGTTGATGTCGGCCGGTTAGGCCAAGCCCCGAACCGTACGTGCGGGCGGGCGGCTGCCCATGATCGTCGCGACCATGTCGAGCGTCTGCCGGGTCTCGGCGATGTTGTGGGCGCGAAAGACCCGCGCACCCAGCCATGCGCTGATTGACGTGGCGGCGAGCGTGCCGATGAGGCGCTCACCCACGGGGCGGTTCAGTGTCTCGCCGATGAAGTCCTTGTTGGACAAGGAGACGAGAACGGGCCAGCCGGTGGCGACCATTACGCTCAACCTGCGGGTGACGTCGAGCGAATGCCTCGTGTTCTTGCCGAAGTCGTGACCCGGATCGATGAGGATGCTGCGGCG